>JBIIYJ010000118.1:0-14771 GCA_044346855.1 Kiritimatiellia bacterium | reverse complement strand
AACCGGCACGCCCTGGATTTCGCCAACAGCTTCGGCCTGCCCCGCACGGCCGGCTCGGACATCCACTCGACGGATCAGAAACGGCTCTGCGGCGTGACCCTCTCCCGGCGGCTGGCGGACGGCCGCGACTACCTGGCGGCGCTGAAGGCGGGCGAGGCGACTGTGTTCGACAAAGAATAGCGAATAGCGGAAGAATAGCTAATAGCTGATAGCTGAAAAATAGCGAATAGCGAATAGCGAAACCGTGAACCCCTGAACCGTGAACCTCCGAACCCCCGGAGAATAGCGGATAGCGAATAGCGAACCCTGAACCGTGAACCTCTGAACCTTGGATGGACACCCGATGAAGCTTAAGGCCTCGCAACCGGTGACGATTCTGGCGGACCGGATTGACCGGCGTTACATTCCGCATGTGGCGAATTTTCCGGGCGGGCTGCTCCGCCTCGACATCGGGATCGGCCCCGACAACAATTTCACGCCCGGCGCGCCATACCATTCCTACGACGGCGGCAAAACGTGGATGGCGGTGGACAACCTGTGCCCGCGCATCGAGTGGAACACCGTGCTGAGCGACGGCTCCTACTACGAGGTGGACGACTACTGGTTCCAGGATTACGAGCAGCCGGGCTGGTATTGGAGCAACGGCGGCTTTTCCACCGGCGAGCATGGCTTCCGCCACGAATTCATCCGCATGCACGCGCCCAGCGCGATTCCCCACACTCTGCGCTCCATGCGGCAGTTCGGCCAGCCCCAGAATCCCTGGTTCGACCTGATCAACAAGGCCAACCAAAAGAATCCCGCCGTCTCCCTCGATTCGGTCCTGCTGGGAGGCGCGTACCTGACTAGCGTGGTAGAGCTGGAGTCACCCCGCCATCTCGTGGCGCCCGGCTACGCGAAGGTGAAGGATTTCAAGAAGAGCGTGGTGTTGCTCTTCGAGTCGCGGGACGGCGGGCGCACATGGGAGGAGGGGCCGGTGATCATGACGGCCGAGGACGCCCCCGAGGGCGCCGACGAGACGGCGCTCGTGCGGCTGGAGAACGGCGACCTGTATGCGGTCGCCCGGACCGGATCCCTGCTGTTGCACGCCTGGTCGTCCGATCTGGGGAAGACGTGGACGAAGCCGGAGCCGATCCGGCTCGTGGATACGGGCGAATACATCACCGGCGTCTGGCCGATCGTCCGCCGGCTGAAGCGCGGCGGGCTCGTGTGCAGCTACGGTCGGCCTAAGTCCACGTTCACCTCCATCGAACAGGCCAAGGCCTTCGACTACGTGGCGGAGCATTACGGTCACTGCGGCAAGTTCGTGATGTGCGACCCCACGGGCACCGGCCGCGGCTGGCAGGGGCGGATCGATCTGCACGCCATGGAAACGGAGCTGCAGGCCCTGATGGGCGTGCCTGAAAACCAGCGCCTGCGCGTGCAGGAGGACACCAACGTCCGAGACAGCAACTCGTGGGAATACCTGTCGCTTAATGAGACGGATGACGATAGCCTGCTCGTCACCTACGATGTGCAGCGGTTCCGGGAGAACTGGAACAGCCATCCCGTGCAGGGCGTGCGAATGGTTCAAATTTCGGTACAGCGTTAGGCGGACGACGCTGACGCTTCCGCTCGCCAGCCTGACGGTGCTGGAGATGGATTTGAGGTCCTGATTCGATTTGGGTAAAAGGAGTTACAATGAAGAAGCCGATTGCCGGTGCTCTCGTGGCCCTCGCCGCCATGGCTGCCTGGGCGCTGCCGCCCTCTTTCCAGGACAGCGCCTCGCCTGCGGGCTGGACGAACGTCAAGGGCCGCGCCGGAAGCGGGGATGTGCTCCAGGCCGCGGAGGGCGGGCTTCTGGACGTCCAGACGATCGGGTTCCTTCCGCTGCCGGTCGAGGCGATTTTCCGATTCCGCGCCTCGCCGGGCGACAGGGTGTCGTTCCGCGCGCTGGAGGAGAACAAGGACGCCAAGCCGCTCCTGGAAAGCGCCTTCTCGATGCCCGCCGGCCACCAGGCGAGCGTGACGGCCAAGTCCGCGGGCGAGCCGATGGCCACGGAAGCCGTCTCCTCCCGCCACTGGGGCACGCCCGAGAAAAAGGGCGGCGGGATCACCTACCAATGGCGGTTTCCCGGCGTGAAGAATCTCTGGGACGACCGCGATTGCCGAGAGATCGGAGCGGATTACGCCCGGCTGACGCCGTTCGCGGAAAAGGTGTTCACGCTCCGGATGAGCGTGACCCCGCTTGCGCGCCAGATCTGGCTGGACGACCGCCTGGTGGCGGAAGACCAGACCGCTACGACGAACGCCGTCCGCTGGGCCATGCAACTCGCGAAAACGGCGAAGGTGCTTTCCGCCGAGTTTTCCCCGCCCGCGGAAACGGGCCGTTTCCTTCCGCTCCCCCTCGAGGCCTACAGCCACGCCCGGCGCGCGCAGGCGGCAAAGCCGGAGTGCGAGCGGGTCGAGCTTGACGGGGTCCCCGCGCGTGTACCTAAAACAGATTTTCCAGACATTGATCTGGGCGACTCGCTTTACCGGTACCGGCTCACCCACGGCAGCGGGCCCGAGGCCGGGTATGTGAACGGCATTTCCGCCTGGCCCGGTTCGTTCCGGGTTGACCCGGCCCTGCTTGCGTTCCGGGTCCCGTACCGGAACTACCAGAACGTCTGGCTTCTGGCGTGGGTGGATGAGCGGCCGAACACGGTGGCCCGGGGTACGCTCCGGTTCTTCCGCGAGAAGGCCGGGTATCCCGCGAGCACAGACCTGGAGATTTCGGACAGCGCGATCAAAAAGGGGCTGGTGAAGAAACTGGACCTGAAAACGGCTGGCGGGAAGGCGCTTTACCTGGTCAAGGTTCCCGTGAACACCGCCGGCCTGTATGGCATGCGCGACATGGCCGACCAGTTCCTCGAATTCGAGCTCAGCAAGCCGGTGGCGCTGGGGAGGAGCTATCCCGATCCGATCTATTACGGGTTCCATCCCGCGGGGTTGCCCAGTTCCATCCACGTCGTCGGGATCACGCTCGAGGAGGCGCCATTCGGTTTCGCGGTGGAGCCGAAGCGGACTCATTACGTGTTTGAAAGTCCGGAGAAGCCGGCCATCACGGTATGTGTGACCAACACGACGACGAAGGCGCTGAAGGCGGAGGTCCGGGCGGAGACCGTGTCGTATGACGGGGCCGAGAAAAAAAGCGCCAGGGGAAATGCCGTCATTCCCCCCGGGAAATCCGGGACCGTCGGACTGGAATTCGACTTGAAGACCTTCGGCTGGCACGGGCTGAAAGTGGACGTGGAGGCCGGCGGGGCGGCGAGGGCGGCCGATCTGAGCCTGGTGGTGATTCCGCCCAACGCGCGCACCTACGGCTACGCTCCCAACGAGACGCGCTTCGGCATCTGGGAGTTGAGCGGCCATTATGCCGCGTTGACGGCCGGCGATTTCGCGGGCAACGAGCGGATCCTCTCCCTGTACCGCACGCTCGGGTTGCGGCGGGTCGGGTTGCATCGGAGCTTCGTCACGGAGGAGTCGCTCAAGAGGCTCGATCTGCTGCCGAACGGGCCGCACACCGTGGGGAACCGGTTCCGCGACGCGGTTCTGCCGGACGGCTCGGTGAACGCCACTTCCATGGCCGCGTCCGCGGCCGGCGAGGTGGCCAGTGTTCCCTCGAATTTCCCCGGCACCTCCTACTTCTATGGCGGCGAGTGGGCTGTCAGCGAGGCGCTGCAATACGCCCCATGGCCGGCCTATACGGACGAGGGCGACCGCGATCTGACAGCCGAGGAGCGCACGCGGGCCGACCGGCATGTGAAGATCTTCTCGGCCATCGGCAAGGGCATCCGGGCGCAGCGGCCCGGGACGAAGCTGGTCCTGCAGTGGGGCGCCCCGCTCGGGACCATCGCGTATATGCGCGCCGGCATGCCGCGCGACCTGGTCGACCTGTTCGGTATGGATGCGCCGCAGTTCGAACTGCTGCCGGAGATCTCGAACGTCACCGGCTCGATCAACCTGCTCTGGGCGCTGCGCCGGCAGGCCGCCAGGCTGGGGTGGGCGAACCTGCCGATCGCGTGGTGCGAAGGCCCGTTCTTCCCCACCATGCCGGGCGCGCTGACCGAGGCCGAGCAGGCGGCATACCAGGTGCGCTACACGCTGCTGGCGCTGGCCTACGGGGTCGAGCAGTTCGAGGCCGGCATCGTGCCGCAGGATGCGGGAAACTATTACGGGGCCGAGCATTACGGCGCCGGCCTGTTCCACCGCCGGCCGCTGGAGAATCCCAAGCCCGCCGTGGCGGCGTTCGCCACCGCCACCGCCATGCTCTGTGGCGCCGATGTGGTCGGGCCCGTGGAGACCGGCAACCCGACCACCTATTGCCTGGCCTTCCGGCGGGCGAAGGATGCGGCGATGATCTATGCCCTGTGGCGGGTCAACGGCACGGGCGAGGCGACGGTCAAGGTCAGTGGCGCGCGGCCCGTGGCGACCGATTCCATGGGCAATCCGGCGGCCTGCGCGGTCAAGGACGGTGCCGTCACGCTGACTCTTTCTCCCTTGCCGGTCTGGCTGACGGGGGCCGGGTCGATTGGCGGGATCGCGTTGGGCGCGCCGGTTTATGCCGAGGCCCCGGCCGCGGTCACGCGTCCGCTGGCGCCGTTCACGGCCGACCGGTGGGGCTGGGACGGCTCGGAGGACAAGGCCTACGCGCACAATCATTTCGCGATGCGGCGGATCACGGACCCGAATTTGAAGGCCGAGTTCGGGCAGGGCGAGGAAGGCCATGCCGACGCGGTGGCGATCACGCTGCCGGTCGAGGCGGCCGCGCCCGAGTCAAGCCGGCCGCTGGCCACGCGGTACGGTCAGTTGATGCCGAGGGAGCCGGTCGCCATTCCCGGCAAGGCGAGCGCGCTCGGCGTGTGGATCAAGGGCAACTCGTCGTGGGGCCGGGTGGTGTACCAGTGCCGCGATGCCAAGGGCGAGGTGTGGACGTCGGTGGGCACGAAGGATGACTGGAATTGCGACGACACGCATGCGTGGTCGTATGTGAGCTTCGAGGGCTGGCGGTATGTGCGGTTCCCGCTGCCCGGCAGCAAGCCCTGGGACGGCCTGCGCGACCTGGAGACAACGTGGTGGGGATCGCGCGGCGGGGATGCCGTTGTCGACCTGCCGCTGACGCTGGAGAAGTTCATTGTGGAGGCGCGGGATGCGGTGCCGGTGCTGGGCGAGATGACGCGCGTGCCGGAGCGGAGCTACAAGCTGGCGGGGCTGGTGGCGGAGTATGAGGCGGAGGGGGATGCGGGGGATGGCGCGGTTGCGGCGAGCCGGGTGCGGATGCCGCTGCCCGAGTGGAGCGGGCCGGCGGAGAACCCGATCGCCCGGCTGGCGGCCGAGGGGGCGGGGGCGCCTCCGGTCATCAAGGAATTCGTCGAGCCGCCGCATTTCAACGACGGGCGCAGCATGCTGATCCGTTTTGCCGCGGATCCGGCGCTGACTTACAACCTGTATTTGAGTCGGTTTGCGGACGGGCGCGGCGCCGACCTGCTGGTGAAAGGCGTGAAAGACGGCCAGCCCGTCACGGGATTGCGGCCTGAGTTAAAGATGTATCTGTTCCTGACGGCCGCGGGGGCGGACAAGGCGGAATCGAAGCCGTCAAAGGCGTTTGAACTGGTGACGCACGACAATTTTGCGGAGAAGTAGTCTGCAATTGACATCTCCTCCCTGATTTCGTAGGCTTTTTCTTCATTGTTTTGACGGCGGGATACCGAAGTGGTCAACCGGGGCAGACTGTAAATCTGCTGGCTTTGCCTTCCTAGGTTCGAATCCTAGTCCCGCCACCATCCTTCGCTCGGCGGCCTTCGGCCTTGAGCTACGGATGGCAAGCCCTTCGAAGCACAAGGCCGCTTCGGCCGCAGGGCGAAGGAGGGTCTTCGACCATCTGCCAATTCAGCTGAGCGAAGAGCCACCCTTTTCCGCGAGCGTGCGACGCTCGGAGTCGGTCAGTTCAACTCGCCCGTGGATCTGGTTCCGCAGGATGCGATTCTCCTCCAGAAGGTACTCGATTCGCCGCAGGAGGCTCTCGTTGACCGAGCCGGTTATGTAGGCCAGCATCCGCTTCCAGGGCATGGACAAATTCCTCGTGGTGATGAGATGGGGGCATCAGCATGAATCCGAGGCATATCACGAATGCCAAGGACCGCCTTTGGGCCACATCCCATAGAAAGGGTCGGGCAATCCAGCCGCGAGCAGGGGAGGGAGCAGGAAGGTCCTGATTTCTTCGATCACCGACTTGAATGAGTTATCGGCCGGGTTTTTGGCGTGGGCCCGCCGCAGGAAGGCCGTCCATTGACTTTGCTTCTGCGGATCCTCACCAAACTGATCCGTCAGGCCTTGAGGCACGTCGGTCGGCAACGGCGTTTTGCGCCGATTGAAGGTTGCCCGGATGGCTGCCTTGAGCAGGTCTCCGTCGAATTCAAATTCCTTCATCAGAACCCACAGGTCGTAGTAGTCCTTCATCCGGCTGTTGACGAGGCCGAGTTGCACCATCGCTTCGGTCTTCTCGGCCACAACCGTCTCTTTGGAGTAGAGGCGCAGCATGGGGGCAGGAGCATCAAGCAGCACGGGAAATGGGGCAGACTTTGGTTCCGGGGTCATGGCATCTCCAAACCCGATATCCACCTGGATCGGAAGCCGAATATTTCCCAACCGCCCCCGCATGGTCACCCGAAACCCGCCGTATTGCTGATCTTCCCGTATGTCAGTCACCGTGACAGACGCTTCGTCGAATTCGACCCCGTCCTCATCGACCTTCAATCGGCACAAAGAACGAAACAGGCGCAGCAATTGTTCGGCTGATGGTTTGCTTGTGGCCATCAGGTCCAGATCTCGGGTCATCCGGAAAGGTTCGGCTCTCCAGACGAGGAATACCAGTGCGCCCTTGACCACGAATTGGTCGGCGGCTTCCGACCGGCCCAAACGGTACATCAGACGCTCCAGGCCGTAGCGAGTCAGGACAAGCTGATGGTCTTCCCCGGTCTGTTTTGAATGCAATAGCAGGCGATCCGCCACCGAAGCCGTTAGATTGGCAGGTTGTTTCCGGCTCATCCCATGGCCTCCAGGTAAGGCCGCATCACGTTGAATACCCGGTTCATAAGGGCATAGTCGGCAATCTGGCTGGGTGTGGCAAGCCGTAGTCGCCGGCATTCCCTCAGTGCCTCGATTGCCACGTCGAGGCCGATTTTGTTCCGGTACTTGAAACAGTCAGCCACGGTCTTGGCTGGATTGGTAATCTTTACGGGCACATGATCGATCATATGCGACTCGCACCCGGCTTTCAGCGACTCGGCGGAATAGCGAATGAAGCGGACGAGCCGGTTGCCCAGTTTCGGGACCCGGGATCCGCTGCGAATCCCCACCCAGACATCCGCCGGCGATTGTGTGGTGAACTCGTGGAACCGCAGCGCCGAGAGCAGGCAGATAATGCCATCGGGAACCCGCTTGGCGACCTCTGCCAGGGAGGAATGGGCGGTTGCCTTGGCGCCCGCCGCCCGGTAGAGGCCGCGCGCCGGCTGGTCCAGGAGCCCGCGTGCATGAAGCCGCCGCAGATATTCGGGATGAATGCCGTGCGCCGCAAGATCGCGCGGTCTGGCAACCCCCATTTCGCGGATGAGCCTGATAGTTTTTTCGATTTTGGTGTCTATGGTCATCGTGTTAATCTGTTCTAAATCTTCTTCTATTTGTTACCTTTTATCACTCAATGATTTCTGAATCAAGTTTTTCCTGCGAGGATTGAACAGCGACGAGAGGGTGCGCGTGCGGCGGGCGCGGGTTGAGAACCTTCCTTTCCGTAGCTTGACAGTCGACAGCCGGCAGCTCGAAGAAACGCATGTTGACGGGCGCGGACGGGCGTTCCGCAAGCGATGGGAAGGAAGTTCAAGGGCCGGCAGCATGAGGGCGCCTGTGTCATCGTGGGGGCGGTCGGCGCTTCAGCTTTTCAATCGCCCGAAGAGTTCACGGGAGCCCGAAATGGCACAACCTGGCGTAACCTGACGCAACCTGGCGTATCGATGCGTTAACGGTGACAATTTGGGCTCTTAACGGTGACAGTCCTGAAAACATTGGCAAAAATGGCGTTTCGGGCAGACTGTAAATCTGCTGGCTTTGCCTTCCTAGGTTCGAATCCTAGTCCCGCCACCATCCTTCGCTCGGCGGCCTTCGGCCTTGAGCTACGGATGGTCTTCGACCATCTGCCAATTAAGCCGAGCGAAGGATGGTGGCGCCCTTCGAAGCTCAAGCGAGGCTCTGCGAGCGCAGAGCGTAGTAGGGCACCCCAGTCATGGCACTGTTTTTTCGCTCGGCGGCCTTCGGCCTTGAGCTACGGATTATCTTCGACCTCCTGTTCCCCCTCATCGGTCTTTTGTGCGCCTGACCTGGCCCGATTTCCAACGCAGAGGCCCTTAGCCCCGGAGGAAGAGGGAGATCGTCGAGTTGGTTTTAGCGACGGCAAATTCTGGCCTTTTTCAGCTGCAACCGATAATCTACTATGCAGTCGAGCAAGGGGAGGGCTGAAAGAATGGATATCCGGAATAAGCGTTGCCTCGTGACCGGGGCGGGACGGGGATTGGGCCGGCAGGTCGCGCTGGACCTGATCGGGGCGGGCGCCTTCGTCCATCTTTGCGATATCAGCGAGGACGCGCTGAAGGGTGTGCGGGAGGAATGCCGGGGCTTGTCCGCCGCCCTTCATGTGTGTAACGTGGCCGATGAGGCTTCCGTCCAAACCCTCTTCTCCGACATCGCCAGGATGGGGGCGCTGGACGTGCTGGTGAACAACGCCGGCATCACCCGCGACGGGCTGCTGGTCAAGGTGACCGGCCAGGAGGTCAAGACCATGCCCCTGGAGTCCTTCAGGGTCGTCCTGGACGTCAATCTCACAGGGGTGTTCCTTTGCGCGCGCGAGGCGGCCGCCGCCATGGCGCAAAAGGGCGGCGGGCTGATCATCAACATTTCGTCGGTCTCCCGCGCGGGCAATTTCGGGCAGACCAACTATTCCGCCTCCAAGGCCGGCGTCGATGCCATGACCGTGACGTGGAGCAAGGAGCTGGCGAAGTACGGGATCCGCTGCGCGGCCATCGCGCCGGGCTATCTCCGGACCGAGATGGTGGCGGCCATCAAGCCGGAGGTGCTCGAGAAGATTACGGCGCAGGTTCCGCTGCGCCGCCTGGGCGAGATGGCGGAAATTTCGAAAACCGTGCGCTTCATCATCGAGAACGACTTCGTGAACGGCAAGATCCTGGAAATCGACGGCGGGCTCCGCCTATGAGAAAGGTGACGGTTCTCACCCCGGCCGAAGCGGCGGCGCTGGTTCCCAGCGGGGTCACTCTTGCCACCGGCGGCTTCGTCGGCTGCACCCATCCCGAAGCGCTGACCGCGGCGGTGGAAGAGCGGTTCGTGAAGGAGGGGCAGCCCCGCGACTTGACGCTCGTCTATGCGGCCGGGCAGGGGGACGGGAAGACGCGGGGACTGAACCACTTCGGCCACGAAGGCATGCTCAAGCGCGTTGTCGGCGGCCACTGGAACCTGGCCCCGGCCATGGGCCGGCTGGCGCTTGAAAACAAGATCGAGGCATACAATTTCCCGCAGGGCGTCATCAGTCACCTGTTCCGCGAGATTGCCGCCGGCAACCCGGGCCGCCTGACCCATATCGGGCTCAAGACCTTCGTCGATCCGCGTCACGACGGCGGCAAGCTCAACTCCCGGACCACGGAAGACCTTGTCGAATTGATCACGATCCACGGGCAGGAATGGCTTCTCTACAAGGCCTTCCCCATCCACGTCGGGCTGCTGCGGGGCTCCTCCAGCGATTCGTTCGGCAACATCTCGTTCGAGACCGAAGTGATCTCCGCGGAAGCCCTGTCGATCGCCCAGGCCGTCCGGAACTGCGGCGGCAAGGTGATCGTGCAGGTCGCGCGGATGGCGGATGATTTTTCCCGCGATCCGAAAGCGATTGTCATCCCGGGCGTCTTTGTGGATGCCATTGTCATCGCCCCCGAAGCCCAGCACATGCAGACATTCGCCGAGGCCTACAACCCCGACTATGTTCGCCAGGGGGACATCGGCCGGCTGAGTCTCCCCCGGATGGAGGACGGGCCCCGCCGGTACATTTCCCGCCGGTCGTTCGCCGAGATCCGGCCGGGCGCCATCGTCAACCTGGGCATCGGCCTGCCCGAGGGGATCGCGCAGATCGCGGAAGAGGAACAGAAGCTGGGCGAGATGACCATGACAGTGGAGTCGGGGCCGATCGGCGGCGTGCCCGCCTCGGGCCTGAGCTTTGGCGCCTCCCGCTTCCCGCAGGCCATCATCGACCAGCCCTACATGTTCGATTTCTACGACGGGGGGGGGCTGGACGTGGCGTTCCTCGGGCTGGCCGAGTGCGACCGGCTGGGCAACGTCAACGTCAGCAAGTTCAACGGCCGCGTGGCCGGCGTGGGCGGATTCATGAACATCACCCAGACGGCCAGGAAGGTCGTTTTTGTGGGGACCTTCACCGCCGGCAGCCTGGAGGTCGCCTTCCGGGACGGCGGGCTTCGCATCGACCGCGAAGGCAAGTTCGACAAGTTCGTCAACGCGGTCGAGCATGTCACGTTCAGCGGCTCCTACGCCCGGGAGAAGGGGCAGCAGGTCATGTATGTCACGGAGCGGGCCGTGTTCGAGCTGGCCGCGTCCGGCCTGAAGTTGGTCGAGATCGCCCCGGGCGTCGACCTGGAGCGGGACGTGCTGGGCCGCATGGCCTTTCGCCCTGAAATCGCGAATGACCTGAAGCTCATGCCGGCGTCCGCGTTCGCCTGATGACGGGCAATTTTGAGATGACCGACCTGTTTGGACCAAGGGTTCAGAAAGGATGAGCTTCATGGCAATGCGCGGATGGTGCGTCACGCTGTGGTTTAGCCTGGCAGGCATTTCTCTGGCCGCCGGGGAACACGTCTCCCCCCCGGTGTTGTGCCAGATGGAGCTTCAGTCCGACGGGTATCGCTTCGGTCCGGAGGACCTATGCTTCCTGGCGCCGTCCGACCGGGGCTACTTTGCGCTGTATGTGTCGCTCACGCCCGACGATGCGCGCAAGGGGAGCCGCCTGGTGGTGTGGGATGTGGATTCGGAGGCCAAGGCTGTGCTCGTGGACGACCTGAATGCGGTCTGCGGCGCGGCTGTTCCTGTCGAGGGGCCCGGATGCCGCTTCCGGTGCGTGGTGACGGAGAACGAGAAAAACCGGGGCGACGTTCTCCTGTTCGGCGCGAGCGGGCCTGGGGGCGGGAGGCTGGTGCGGTTTGACTTGAAGGCGCGTTCCTTCACGCCGCTGGGGCGTCCGCTGGAAGGACGCGGCATCGTCCGGTTGACCCGCAACGGCCGGAAGCCCCTGGTCGCGCTGGCACGGTCGGAGGACGGCAAGGCGTTCAGCCTCCATGTCATTGGCGAGGATGGATTGCCCGGCGAGGCGATTGCTTCAAGCGGGCCCCGGCTGGCGGCCTATGTTCATGGCGACGATGGCGTGCTGAGTTATCAGAGCGAGGAGGGGACTCTCGTCAGCGTTCCGCTCGGTTTGCCGACGGCTGCGAAATCCGCGCCGACAAACGATCTGCTCCTCGCCATCACCAAAGGCGACGTGGTGGCCCTGGCTGACAACGAGAATGCCATAGGGTTGCGATACTATATGCAGGATCGGAACGCCTGCTGGTTTCGCCCGGGGACGGGCGAATTGTTCGGCACAGGTTTTCCCGCCTCGCGGGCGCTGGCCGGATTGAAGGGCCCGCTCGCCCAGGTGGTCGCGGATGTCACGGAGCCTTTGCGGGTGTTGGGGGCAAAAGAGTTGGAAACCATGCCGTGGCGAAACGGGATTGTGTTTCGGACCAGCCCCGACGCGGCGGGAAGCGAACACCTTTATCGGTTCACCCCGGCGGATGGCAAGGTGGTCGATCATGGCGTGCTGGCCCTGGCGGACGGCAAGGCGTTGCGTTCCGTGAAACGGGTTGTGACGGATGCGGCCGGGCATGTGATGGTCCTGGCGGAGGACGATGGCCGCCTGAAGGCGGTGCTCTACCGCAACCCCTGCATGGATGAGATTCTTGCCTGCATCAACCGGGCGCAGGACGAGCATTTCGCGGACCGGAAGGAGGCCCCGGGCAGGCTTGAGGTGCTGGGCAGCCTGCACGCGTTTGGCCATGAGCAGGACCGGGGGTGGGACCCTTATTGCAGGGCGTCGGATGGAAACATCTATTTCGGCGCCATGCCGCACCATGCCACCCGGTCGACCCGCATCTGGCAGTACGACACCCGGCAGAGGCGGCTCAAGGATCTGGGGGCGTACGATGTTCTGGCCGGCTTGAATGACCGCAACCGGATCCCCAGCATGATGCACGGCTTCCCGGTCGAATTGGACGGGACACTCTACTTCATCGGGCAGGACCCCTTTTACGGCAATCGCGGATTTCCCTCCCTGCCTCCGCACGTTCCCTACGCCGGAAGCACGATTCTGGCCTGCGACCTGAAGTCCTTGCGGTTCCGAAGCCTGGGGGTTCCGCTTCCCGGAAGCAGCGTTCACGGCATTTTGCCCGCCTATACGCGGGGGCTCCTGTATCTGCGGGAGAACTACGACAACGCGGTCTGGCACTCCGTTGACGTCAAAAACGGGACAACCCGGAAGCTGGAGCTGCCGGATCTAAGCAAGATGCAGCATGTGGACGGCCAGGGCTGTCTTTGGTATGTGGAAGGCGACTCGGGCGAGGTCAGGCGGTTCGACCCCGGGAAGAATGCGTCGGAAACCAGGGGCAAGGTGACGCTTGCCGATTTTCCCGGCGTGACCTGGACCAACGCCGCACAGCGTCCTTTCATGGAGGCGCAATGGCTGCCCGAAACGCTCGGGAAGGAGAAGGCGGTCGGCTTCATGGATTGGTGCGAGGCGGCGGTTGAACTGGATACGGCGACGGGCAAACTGCGGTGCCTCGGGCGCTTGCGGCCTGAGGTGACGCACTATCCCCGCTCCAACACGCTGGAGGCGTTCGGAGCCAAGTCCGTTTCCGGGGACACCTTCGTCGTCATCCGGAACCGCCGCGGCCAGGTCTACCGGCATATCGAACTCTACACGTTGAACATGCGAACCGGCAACGCGGTGTTCCAGGGTATTCTCCGGGATAACACCGGCCGCCTGGGGCAGGAGGCCAACTGCATGGCTCCGGGGGAGCCCGGCTGCGTCTATGTCGGCTTGACGGTGCACAGCAAGCCGGGCGACCTGTATTTCAGTCATCGCATGGCCTGGGCGAACCGCCAGTTCCTGGATACGATCTTCACGCGGCTGGATCTGTCCAAGTTGATCGCTCCGTAAAGCTTAACGCGCCGTTTGGGGTCGAGTAAGCGTTTTGCTTTGTTAAAAAGCTGAAAACCGCTAAACTCATAGTCTGTTGAAAAAAAGCGATTGTTTTGGCATTTTCGGAAGGGCCTGATATGTACGACTTTATTCGCGGGACGGCACTCGGCGCCGCTTTTTTTTCGTTTGTCATAACGTCGTCAGTGGTGCGGGCCGCCGTGCGCACCTGGGATGGCGGGGCGGCCACCAACCTGGCTAGCGAGGCGGGCAACTGGTCGGACGACACCGCGCCGGTTGCCGGGGACCACATTGTGCTGGATTCCACGACCAACCGGGACCTGGCTTGGGACCTGGCGCTGGACGTGGCGTCCTGGACCCAGGTCGGGTATACCGGGTCTGTGGCGTTCACGACGGTTTCACCGGGGAAGGGCGCCTTCACCAATTTCGTGGTTGCCGGCAACTGCGTCCTGTCCAACGGGACCTGGACCCATCGCAGTAACTCAGGCGTCACCGTCGAGGTTGAACGCCTGGCCGTGACGATCCAGGGCGACCTCACCCTGGGCGCCGACGCGTGGATCAAGGTCGATGGCCGGGGCTTTGCTCCCACGCGCGGGCCTGGCGCCGGCGGGAACGGCATCTATTCGCAGGGCGCCACGCACGGCGGAATCGGGGGCAAGATCGGTTCCCGGGCGACGTACGGCTCGATCGTGGCGCCGACCAACCACGGCAGCGGCGCGGGCGGCGCGGGCGGCGGCACGGTGCGGTTGCAGATCGGGGGCCATGCCCGAATCGATGGCGCCATCCAGTCGTGCGGCGCGGCAGGCGTTGGCAATGCGGCTAACACGGCCTCGGCGGGCGGATCGATCTGGATCACGGCGGCCTCCATGAGCGGCGCCGGATTGATTGATGCCTCCGGCTTCAAAGGGATCACCGGCGGAGGCGGGGGCGGCGGCCGCATCGCCGTCATTCTCACGAGCGGCGCAACCGTCGGCGACGTGAGGATCCTTGCCCCGGGCGGGGCCAGCAATTCATCGATTGACGGCGCCGGCGCCGGGACGGTGTATGTGGAGACGATGAACCAGCCGAGTGGCCGCGGCACGCTGCGGGTGGTCAATGCGGGCCTGGCACCTCTGTCGCGGTATGCCGCCTATACGCTCATGCCCCTGGCAGGGCCCTATACGCCGGACCCCGTCGATCTCGACGCGTTCGGAGAGATCGTGATCAGTGGCATGGGGGTGCTTGCCGTGAACAGCGACACCGCGTTGACCAACCTGAGCCCCGGTCGATTCACGACGACCAGTTACACCAATGCCTTTCTTGCCCTGCAATCCACCAACCAGGTTGTTTTTCCGGATCGGCTGATCGTCAGCAATTACTCCCTGTTCATCGATGTTCCGGCCCGGCTTCCGGGCGACGTCCGGGTGGTCACGAACGGCAACCTGGCGCATTCGCCGAA
>JBIIYJ010000395.1:0-4507 GCA_044346855.1 Kiritimatiellia bacterium | reverse complement strand
GCCGGGGCGGTGGTGGGCGCGCTGGAGGACGCGCTCGGCCCGGAGGGGCTGCTGCTGATGCCCTCCTTCAACCTGCTCCCCAAGGGCGGCGAGGCGCGCGCCCAGAACTGGAACCGCTCCTCCACCCCCTCCTCCGTCGGGTGGCTCACCGAGTTCTTCCGCACCCTGCCCGGGACCGTCCGCTCGGACCACTACTCCCACTCCGTGGCCGCGCGCGGCAAGGACGCGGCCCTTTTCGTTGGCGACCACCCCAGCCTGGAGGGCATGGAAACGCCCTGGGACCGGGCGCCCTGGGGCCGCACCTACGGCACGCAGTCGCCCATGATCAAGGCCTACCGGCGGCCCAACGGCAAGGTGCTGATGCTGGGCGTGGACTACCACTCCTCCACCTACTGCCACGTGGTGGAGACGTTCTTCTGGGCCTGGAAGAAAACCGCCCGCCACGACTTCCCCTTCAACTACATCAACCGCGTGGCCGTGGGGGAATACTGGGACTCGCTCCAGCGCCAGGCGCGGGGAAAGGTCGGGGACGCCGACTGCCGCCTGTTCGGCATCCGCGATTTCGTGGACACGATGGTGGCGGCCGTGAAGCCCGACCCGAAACGCTTCTTCAAGTGGTACGAGGAATAACGGGGCCATGATCCGCACCTCCAAGCCGTTCCTGCTGTCCGACAAGGGCTCCAACCGAGCCACCGCCTACGTCTTCTCCAACAAGGCCGTGACCCTGGCCGGCAAGACCCACGTCGTGTGGACCGACGACGTGGCCGTGACCCGCGGCCGGACCTACGACCACGCCGCCAACCGGTGGGGAACCGCGTTCACGATCGGCGAGGGGCGCGACAACCACAACACCCCGTGCCTGATCGCGGACGAGGAAGGCCGCCTCCAGATCGCGTTCGGCCCGCACGGGATGTGGGATTCCATCCACGAGGTCTGCGAGTGGCCCACGGGCTGCTTCCGGTACGGGGTGTCCGACAAGCCGGGCGTTTTGAGGTCCATCAAGTCTCTGAAGCCCTTCGGCTACAACGCCACCTACGCCGTGCTGGCGCGCACCCTGGACAAGCGCACCGCCATCGTCTACCGCGGGGGCGACTATCCGCTGTGCGTCCAGTTCCAGATCCAGCGGCCGAACGGAGGCTGGTTCACCGCCCAGCCGCTCTTCGCTCAGGACATCGCGCCCCAGTACACGTTTTATGGTGCGCATATGACTGCCGCGAAAGACGGCGCGCTCTACGTCATCGCCCACTTCTACAACGCCGGCGCCAAGACCTCCGCCGGCGTGGCGCTGCTCAAGACGCCGGACCTCGGCAAAACGTGGCTCGATATCCGGAACAGGAAAGCCGTCACGCCCCAGTATCTGAACCCGCGCATCGCGGTGCCGCACATGGGGCCGGAGGAAGGGCCCTACAACGGCGGGGTGGCCGTGGCGCCGGACGGCGCGGTCTGGTGCCTCGTCCACCCAACCCTGGCCGGGCGGTACCGGCCCCTGCTCAGCCGGTGGGGCGGCAAGGCATGGCACACGATCGACCTGTCAGCCTTCCTTCCCCCGGAGCGCGGCTTCTGGCGGGGATTCCTCAGCATCGACGCCCGGGGCCGGATCCACGTGCTGGGCTGCGCCCTGCTGCGCGAACAGTTGAAGCCGGGCGAAAACACCTTCGGCCATCCCAGCAGCCAGATCTATTACCTGTGCTCAACGGACAACGGCCGCACGTTCGACTGCCGCCAGCTCAGCGATGGCGATCCCGACTCGCCCAGCTGGATGCCCAGCCTCTCACAGCCCGGCCTCTTCCACCCCGTGGACAACCCGGTGCTCCTGTTCACCAAGGGCCGCAATCCCCCCGCCCGCGTCTATTGCGTCCGGGTGCTGGGGGACTGAGCGAAAACTGCTCCGGATGTAGCAACAGTCTTGTCGCCGCCCGCCCTGCCCGGCCGCTTGCCAGCGCGCCGGGTGTAGGGGCGGTGCTTGTCGCCGCCCGCCCTGCCCGGCCGCTTGCCAGCGCGCCGGGTGTAGGGGCGGTGCTTGTCGCCGCCCGCCCTGCCCGGCCACTGCCAGCGCGCCGGATGTAGGGGCGGTGCTTGTCGCCGCCCGCCCTGCCCGGCCGCTTGCCAGCGCGGGCTTCGCAAGCGAAGCCCCTACAACGCTCCGCGCAACCCAGTCTCCGCGCTCTCTGCGTTGGATGCTGAACCAGCACAAACGAATGAGGAAGGAATAAGGCCTCGACTTTTCCGTTGTTTTTTTCGACAATCGCGAAACTTGAGGAGGGCGTAATGCAAGTTCCCGTATGGACATGGTACCTGATACTTGTTCTCCCGCTATCCGTTCTCGCCGACCTGAAGCAATGGAGCGGCAGCGGGCCCTGGACCAATGGGGCCAACTGGGCCCCGACCGGTGCGCCCGGATCGGCCGATGACGTCCTGCTCGCGTCCGGCACCGTCATCCTCGACGAGCCCGCGATCATCCGGTCGCTGACGGTGACCGGTGGCGCCACCCTCGTCTTCACCAACTGGACCACCTCCCTGACCGCCGATGACATCGAGGTCCTGAGCAACGGCGTCATCACCTGTTCCGGCCCCTTCGCCAATACCGTGATGTCGAACCGCATCTGGCTCGTGGCTACCAACCTGACCGTCCGCGACAAGGGCGTTATCCACGCCGACTCCCGCGGCTACCGGGCCGGAGCGGGCCCCTCCCCCGGCACCAACACCATCATCAGCAGTCTGCGGGGCGGGGGCGGCGGTCATGGCGGCAAAGGCGGCGACGGCGGACCGACCGCCGTTCTGGGGGGGCATCCCGCCGGCGATCCCGCCGAACCGCTCGCCCCGGGCAGCGGGGGCGGAAGCACCTCCGCCTATACGGGCGGAGCCGGCGGCGGTGCCATCCGCCTCGAGGCCGTGACCGCGGTCATCGACGGCACACTCAGCGCCAATGGCCAAGCCTGTCCCGATCAATTCGCCGGAGCCGGCGCGGGCGGTTCCATCTCCATTGCCTGCGCCACCCTCGCCGGAAGCGGCACAGGCCGGCTCCGCGCCAACGGCGGCGGCGGCGTCGCCTTGAACGGCAACGGCAACGGGGGAGAAGGAGCCGGCGGACGGATCTCCCTCGCCTACAACCCGGCTGCCCAGGCGACCTCGGCCGCGCCGGCCTTCATCGTGCAGGTGCTGGGCGGACGGACCAACCCGGGCCCGCAAGCCGATCTCGGCACGATTCACCTGCCCGACACGACGCTGCTGACCGATGAAACGCTCCAGAACTTCAGCGGCCAGATGCTCGGATTCTCCTCCTGGAGCGGAACCAACGTCACGCTGGCGGGAAACTGGATCCGGTTCCCTGCGAACGGATTTGCCCTGTCCGTGGCAAACGATCTGAGGCTCACCGGCGCCACCCGCCTTGAACTGGGCGGAAACGCCTACCTGCCGCAACCCCAGACCAACATTCACGGTTACCTTCCGGCGTATGCAGCCCGCTACGTCTGCCAGACAGGAACGGCCATCCCCTCGTTGAACGTGGGCGGAGACCTGCTGCTGACCAATTCCGCCTCCCTCTACATCTTCAGCGCCCCCACCAATGGCGCTTCAGTCGACTACGGAGCGCTTCTGAACGTGGGCGGCGAGATGCAGATCAGCACCGGCGCCTGCCTCTACCCCGTTGTCCAACCAACCAACGGAGGCGCGCCGCGCCTGGTCTTCAGAACCCTTAAGGTGCTCCCGTTCGGCGCCATCAACTCGGACGGACGCGGATTCCCGATGGGGTACGGGGCGGGCCGGTCCCTGCCGGACAACCAGCGGGCGGGCGGAGCCGGTCACGGGGGCGCGGGGGGCAAGGGCGCCTACGGCGCCCTCGGCGGCGTCACCTACGGCGACAGCAACGCCCCCATCACCCCCGGCAGTCCGCCGGGCAGAAACACCTACGTCGTCCACCCCCCTCGCTGGGGCGGCGGAATCGTGCGCATCGAGGCGGATCAACTTACCCTCGATCAGGGAACGCTCTCCGCCAGCGCTGAGGGAGGCGACGGCGGGTCGGGGGGATCCATCTGGATCCAGGCGCGCCGCTTCGGCGGCGCCAACGGAACCCTGCGGGCCCGGGGCGGAACCGTCACCGATATCACCCGGGCCGGGGGGGGCGGCGGCGGACGCATCGCCGTCAGGCGGGGCTACGACGCCACCGCGGGAACGCTCGTCACCGACGTCCTCGGCGGCAACGGCTACCAGCCCGGCACCAACGGCACGGTCGTCCTGGACTGGCTCCCCCTGCCGGGCACGGTCATGCTGCTTAAATAGCGAGGCTCATCCGAACCCGGCCGCTTGTGGCGATGGAAAGGCGCATGGTCCAGGCAAGTCGCACGAAAGACCGATGAGGGGGCTGGCGCATGGCCCCTCATCCCTCCCCCTCATCCCTCCCACTCATCGCATATGCCAACCCCTATTGTCGTTATCGTTGTCGCGATTGCGATGTATCCGCTATCAGCTATCAGCTATCAGCTATTTTCTGCGCCACGCCAGTCGCACG
>JBIIYJ010000117.1:0-14803 GCA_044346855.1 Kiritimatiellia bacterium | reverse complement strand
TTCCAGGAATTAACGGTTGGACCAGGGGCGCCCCAACCCCAAAGTCGGCCGGCCGACTTTGAACATATCCCGCCATGAGCAAGTGAGCGCAGCGCGGAGCGAAGAATGGCCTGCCATGAGCAAGTGAGCGCAGCGAACGCGTCGAATGGTTGCCCGACAAGGACTTGAACCTTGACAAACAGATTCAGAGTCTGTTGTGCTACCATTACACCATCGGGCAGACGGTTTTCAGGCCAAGAAGGAAATACTATAGCGAAGATCCCAATGGGTGGCAAGTGGTTATCGCAGGCCAGAAGCGGGCTTGATTCAGCCGGGAGACACGTGTTAGATTTCAAGTTCATTTCAACCACAAAGGAGCCCCGACCATGAGCCTCACCCTCCGCCCCAATTGCACCTACGCCCTCCTCGTCCCCACCAGCATGGGCGTCCGCCTCACGCCCGTGGACGCGCAGCCGTTCCACTGCAGCGACACCTTCAAGATGCAGGTCACCAGCGCCGAAACGAACGTGGCCAGCGTCTCGGCCTACCTCGGCCTCAAGGTCAAGGTCCTCACCACGTTCGTCAAGGGCAGCCCCATCGCCCGCATGATCAAGGACGACCTGGCCTCCCGCCACATGGACTACGAGGGCAAGGACGTCCCGCAGGGCGGCCCCTGGGGCTACCGCCACCAGTTCAACCTGGCCGACAGCGGCTTCGGCACCCGCGGCCCCATCGTCCAGAACGACCGCGCGGGCGAAGTCGGCCGCACGCTGAACGTCAAGGACTTCGACCTCGACCGCATCTTCGGCAAGGAGGGCGTCCAGATCGTCCACCTGTCCGGCCTGGTCGGCGCGCTCTCCCCCGAAACCAGCCAGTTCTGCCTGGAGCTCGCCCGCGCCGCCAAGAAATACGGCACCCGCATCGCCTTCGATCTCAACTACCGCGACTCCTTCTGGAAAGGCCGCGAGACGGAGCTGCGCGCCATCTTCACCGAGATCGCCGGCGTCGCCGACATCCTGGTCGGCAACGAGGAAGACTTCCAGCTCTGCCTCGGGATCAAGGGCCCGGAAGCCGGCGGCAAGGACATCGCCGCCAAGATCGACAGCTTCAAGGAGATGATCGGCCGCGTCAAGGCCGCCTTCCCCCACGCCTCCGTCTACGGCACGACCCTGCGCGAGGTGGAGGACGCCAACACTCACCGGTGGGGCGCCATCATGGCCGAAGGCGCCAACTGGTATGTGGTTGAGCCCCGCGAAATCGGGGTCATGGACCGCATCGGCGGCGGCGACGGCTTCGTGGGCGGGCTGCTCTATGCCGTCTTGAAGGGCTGGGAGCCCCAGAAGTGGGTCCAGTTCGGCTGGGCCTGCGGCGCGCTGGCCACGACCATGCTGACCGATTACGCCCAGCCGGCCGACGAGGACCAGGTCTGGAGCGTCTGGTCGGGCAATGCCCGCGTGAAGCGGTAACTTAAAAGGATCCGGCGGATGAAATTGACTGCTGCTGAAGTAAAGGCATTTGCCGTGGAAGCCGGGGCGGATGTCGTTGGCGTCGGCAGCATCGACCGCTGGGCCGGGGCGCCCCTCCAGCAGGACCCCCGCCAGATCATGCCCGAGGCCAAGTCCGTCATCGCCATGGCCTTCCGCGTGATGCGCGGCAGCCTGCGCGGCATCGAGGAAGGCACCTTTTTCTCGAATTATTCCGCCATGGGCTACGGCGGCCTCACCTACCTCTACATGCCGATGGCCGTGATCAACATCGCCAAGATGATCGAGGACCGCGGCCATGAAGCGATCACGATAACCTCGTGGCACACGAGCAGGAGGCCGCGGCCGAGGAGTTACTGGCCGGCTTCCTTCCCTACACCTGCTGGAACCACATGCGGGAGCCTTTGAATCGCGTGGCGGTGCTGCAAGCCACCTGGGTGCGCCCTGAAGACCTTCACCACTATGAGGGGTTGTTTGATCTGGTCAAGCTGGCCACCCGGCTGCACGAACGGCCGCAGGCGGTCATCGGGGCCTATTTGCGGCGAGCCTGGAAGGGTAATCTGCTGGATCTCCTCGACCCCGGCTTTTCTCCCCTGTTTGCGCCGAAAGTAATCGATAACACCCTGTTTCCCCCGGACTGGTTCGACAGGACGTCTGCCTGCGACAAGCACTGTCACCGATGCGGGTATTGCGAGGCTGTGTTAAATACGGTTTTAGTGGATCTATAACAAAGGAACTTGAGGAATGAACATCCGTTTTCGCCACACCTGCCTGAAAGTAAAAGACCTGTCTATCTCAAAGGATTTCTATTGTCGTCATTTCGGCTTTATCGAAGGGCCGGCCTTCGTGGACGACAAGGGAACCCCATTCGGTATTTTCCTCTACCTGAACCACGGCGTCTTCCTGGAACTGTTCACCGGCGAACCCGGCACCTTCACGGGTCATCTATGCTTCGAGGTGGCTGACATCCGGGCCAAGGTGAAAGAATTGAGGGATAAGGGCTTAACGGTTCCGGATCCATCTCTTGGCCGCTCAAAGGCCCTGCTGACCGGCCTGAAGGATCCGGATGGAAATTCCGTCGAGTTGAATGAATATTCGCCCCCGGATAGCTGGATCGCCAAATTTCTGGCGGAACGTGATCCGGGGCAAAGAATCTGATAAAATCGTCCCGGATTACGGCGGAGGACCGCCGAGTCCATTACCTCGGCGGCATTACGGCGGGGGACCGCCGACTCCATTTAACCGATTCGCATCGGCATCAGGACGTACAGGAAAGGCGTATCGCACTTGATGACGCCCGGGCTCAATTCGTCGTTGAATTCCAGATACACCTCATCCGAGGTCAGGTGCCGCAGGGGATCGACGATGAATTCGGGATTGAACGCCACGTTCAATTCAGCGCCGGCGAACTTGATCGGGATGCTTTCATGGGCTTCGCCGATATCCTGGGTCTGGGCGCTGACTTCCACTTTGTTCTTGGCGAACGTCAGTTTGATGGAGTTCGACCGATCGCTGGTCAGGAGCGCCACGCGCCGGACGGCCGCCAGGAGCGTTTCCCGCTCGATCTGGATGCGGAATTCCGCCTGGGAGGGAATGACCTGCCGGAAGTTCGGATAATTGCCTTCGATGAGCTTGGAGAAAAGAACCTGATCGCCGAATTCAAAGGTGACCTGGTTCTTGACGGCCCGGATCTTGATCTGCCCCTCGTTGCCAAGGCTGTGCAGGAGCTCGTTGACGGCCTTGGAGGGCACGATCATGTCGGCTTCGGCATCCTTCGGAATCTCCACCTCATGCTCGATGAGGGCCAGCCGGCGCCCGTCGGTCGCCACGGCGGTCAGCTTGTCGTTCTTGAAGCTCAGAAGCACGCCGTTGAGGAATTGGCGGGTCTCGTCCGAGGAGGCGGCGTAGGCGGTTTTGGCCAGCATGTCCTTCAGCACGGCCTGGTCCAACGTGTAAGCGAATCCGGCATCCAAGGTCGGAAGAGCCGGGAAATCCTCGCGGGGCAGTCCCATGATTTTGAAAAACGACGAACCGCAGGTCAGGGAGGTGGAATTCTTTTCGTCCAGTTCCATCGTCAGTTCCGACGAGGCCAGCTCGCGGATGATGCTGAAAAGCTTCTTGGCCGGAAGGGTGGTGCTGCCGGCGGTTTCGATTTCGGCGGGGACGGAGCAGCGGACGCTGACCTCGAGATCGGTGGAGGTGAGCCAGAGCTTGTCGCCGTCCGTTTCGATCAGGACGTTCGACAGGATGGGAAGGGTGCTCCGGGTTCCAATCACTCCCTGGGTGATTTGAAGACCTTTGAGAATTTGTTCTTTGGCGATTTTCAGTTTCATGCGAGCCTCCGTCCGGTGTTGCGTGTGAACAGGTCTTTCCGGATATGAATATATATCTCTATATCCGTATCAGTATTATGGGGTGTTGACAAGTATAACAATGCAGTGGGACCCCATTTTTTAAAGGGCTTCCCGGGGTGTCGGGCTTGTGTACAGATTGTGGATGAGATCATCATAAGGTGGGGGTTGTCAACAGGGCTTGTTTTTATCATCAGGGACTGACAGGTCATTCACAGGGTTATGTTCAGGCAATCGGGAGCTTTCGACCCAGGCGGCGGGTGATTTCGAGGACCCCCTGTTTGAGGGTGGGATCCGCGAGAATCCGTTTCTCGATCTGGGTGCAGGCGTGCAGGATGGTGGCATGGGTTTTACCGAAGGCGATGGCGATTTCGGGCGAGGAGGCCGAGGTGAGCCGGCGGCAGAGGTACATGGCCACCTGGCGGGGCTGGGCCACGGCCTGGGGGCGGCGCTTGCTGGACATGTCGGCCATCCGCACGTCGAAGAACTCGGCCACGGCCTTCTGGATGCCGTCCAGAGTGAGGGCCTGGGAGTGTTCGACCTCCAGCGTGTCCCGCAGCAGTTCCTCCACCCGGGGCAGGGTGAGGGTCTGGTTGTAGAGCGAGGCGTAGGCGGTCACCTTGATCAGGGCGCCTTCCAGGCTGCGGATGTTCGACTTGATGTGTTCGGCGATGAAGGCGAGAATTTCTTCCGGCAGCTTGAGCGCGGCCTGGTCCTGCTTGTTGCGCAGAATGGCCAGCCGGGTTTCGTAGTCCGGGGTCTGCAGCTCCGTGACCAGGCCCCACTCGAAACGCGAAACTAGCCGCTGCTCGAGGCCCTGGATCTGGTTGGCCGGGCGGTCGCTGGTCAGGACGATCTGCTTGTGGGCCTGGAAGAGGGCGTTGAACGTGTGGAAGAACTCTTCCTGCAGCCGCTCCTTGCCCGCGAGGAAGTGGATATCGTCGATCAGCAACAGGTCCATACTCCGGTATTTGCGCCGGAATTGAATGGTTTTGTTGCTTTGCAGCGCGTCGATATACTCGTTGATGAAGGCTTCCGAGGAGAGATAAGACACACGGGAGGGCTTGCCGTGCGTCAGCATGTAATTGCCGATGGCGTGCATGAGATGGGTCTTGCCGAGCCCCACGCCGCCGTAGATGAAGAGGGGATTGTAGGCCTTGGCAGGGGCCTGGGCCACGGCCATGCAGGCGGCATGGGCAAAGCTGTTCGAGGGACCCACGACGAAGGACTCGAAGGTGAACTTGTGGTTCATCCTGTTTTCGGCGGCGGGCTCTTCACGGTCGCGCGGCCGGGCCTTGGAGGAGGACCTGCCCGTGGAGACGGGCGTATCCAGCGGGAAAAGGGTCTCTGAACGCTGTTTTGGAGCGGGTGGCGGGAGGGGGGGGGCCTCGACCGGGGCCGGGACCGGGTCCATGTTGGGTTTGACGGAGAAGCGGATGCCGAGCTCGGTGCCGTAGGCGAGCTGGACCGACTGCTTGATGAAGGGCAGGTAGCTCTCTTCCAGCCAGGTTTGGTAGTAATCGTTGTCAACACTGAGCGTCAGCGTCGTCTCATCGAGCGAATCCGCTTTGATGGCGCCGATCCACTTGGCGTAAACATCCGGGTGAAGAAGGGCTTTCAGCCTTTTGCAGGCCTCGTCCCACACAGATACCGCGCTCCATTGGCTCACGACCACGCTCCCTGTTCACCCAAAAGAAAGGGCGCCAAAGCGCGCCCTTTTTCACTTCTCCTCCGCATGGGGCTTCTGCTACCATTCCACCGCAAAGACTTACGAAGGAAAGGCCGGCGGAAACGCACGACTATCAACAGGTTATTAACAGGCTGATTATCGTCTATCCCCCATGCACGTATGCGTGCAAGGTTAGGGGAAGATGCTGTATCTCTCAAGTCAAATCCGACTCCGGCCGGGACGAAAAAAAAAGACTCAAGTTACAGTGTGAGGCCCCCTGCACTCCCCCAATGCGTAGTGGTGACCCCCTTCGGAGATAAACAGGAAAAAGTTAAAAAATAGGGCCCGAAAAAGGCCGTTTTTGTTCTCTTTTTGAGGGACAAAATGCGTAAAAAAGCCAATAAAAATAAGGATTTTAGACGAGCATGAAAAAGGTAGCAACAGCCGTCCTGCTGGCCGACATTCCGGACAAAAATGCGGATTTACGGTATGTTTGCGGGTTTTCCGCTCCGGACCCCGTTGTGGTGCTGCTGAGTTCCCGCCGGCGCCTGCTGATTGTCAATTCCATGGAGGCCGGCAGGGCGCGCCGGACGGTCCGGAACATGACGGTGCTGACCCCGGACGAATTGGCCCTTTCCGCCGAGGAAAAGAAGCGGTTTTCGGGGTGGATACTGGGCGCGCTGCGGCTTGAAAAGCTTCGGAGCGTCCGGGTGGGCGGGTCGTTCGGGCTGGGCCTGGCCCGCCGCCTGGAAGAGGCGGGCATCCGGGTGGATGTTACCGATCCGCCCCTGTTTCCGGAGCGGGATATCAAGACGACCCTGGAAATCCGCGCCCTGGAAGCCGCCCAAACGGCGGCCGTGGCGGCGATGAAGCGCGCCATCGCCTGCATTCGCGCCTCTTCGCCCGGCCGCGGGGGCGTGCTGATGCTGGAGAAAAAGCCGCTCACGGCGGAGCGGCTTCGCACCGACCTTCGCAAGCTCCTGCTGGAGCGCAACTGCGCTGCGCCGGAGCTCATCATTGCCTGCGGCGCGCAGGGGGCCGACCCGCACCAGGCCGGCTTCGGCCCCTTGATGGCCGGGCAGAGCATCGTGCTCGATATTTTCCCCCAGGATATGAAAACGGGCTATTGGGGCGACCTGACCCGCACCGTGGTGAAGGGGCGGGCCTCCCCGGAGCTGGCCGCCATGGAGCGCGCCGTGCGGTCCGTCCAGGCGGCGGTGCTGAGGGAAGTCAAGCCCGGGGCCCTGGGCTGCGACCTGCACCGGCTTGCGGTGCGCCTGTTTGACGAAAAAGGGTTCAAAAATCGCATCCGGCAGGGCGCCGCCGAGGGCTTCATCCACGGAACCGGCCATGGCGTTGGGCTCGAAATCCACGAACGGCCCAACCTGGGCGCCCAGGAGGTCGCCCTGAAGCCCGGCCATGTGGTAACCGTTGAGCCGGGCCTGTATTATCGCGACATCGGGGCCGTGCGGATCGAGGATACGGTCCGGGTCACCCGGACCGGGTACGAGGTGCTGGCGCGGTGTCCGCGCGTGTTCGAAGTTTGAGCCGGATGCAATAATTGGCGATTCCCTCCGTTTTATCGGGTAGAACAAGGAGATTGGTTATGAAAAAGTCGGTCGCGTTTCTCGTTACTCTCACCGCATTCAGCCTGGGCGCTCTGGCGCAGGCTCCCTCGCCCGCCCCGGGGCCCGTTCCCAGCATGCAGCCGGCGCCCGCCGAAGGGAAAGCCATGCGCGGTCCCATGGGCGACCGGTCCCGCTGGTCCGGCGGCGGCGGAATGGACGGCCAGTTCGGCCTCGAGCGGCTCGTGGGCTCCATTGCGCAGGGCCAGGAAGTCGGAAAGAAGCTCAACCTGACGCCTGAGCAGCAGGACCTGATCAAGCGCCTGGTCATGGACCAGCGCACCAAGATGATCGATATGCAGGCCGCGCTGCAGAAAAGCGCCCTGAAGCAGACCGAGGTGCTCATGGCTGACCCGCTCGACGAAGCGGCGCTCATGGCGGCCGTCGAGGAGACCAGCATAGCCCGCACGGCGATTGCCAAGGGCCAGATCCAGATGCTGATCGACGTGCGCAAGGCGCTGACGGAAGAACAGCGCAAGACGCTTCGCGAAATGATGATCCAGGCCCGTCAGCAGCCCATGCTGCGGCCCGGCGAAGAGCGCCGTGAAGGTCGGGGCGAGGGTCGCGGCGAAGAGCGTCGTGAAGGGCGTGGCGGCGAAGGCCGCGGGGAAAAGCGGGAAGGCCGCGCGGCGGCACCGCCGCCGCCTCCTCCGGTTGCGGAGTAGTATTACGTCAGAACCATCTCCCGTGAAAGGGATTCGGCCTTCGCGGGCCCGTCGATCTGGCGGATCAGGGTCAGCACGAAGTCGAAGGCCGTTCCCGGGCCCTGGCTGGTGATAAGCCGGCCATCTACCACCGTTCGCGCGGTTTGCCGCGGGACGGTGGTTAATTTTTTCTCCACCGCGGGGTGGCAGGTGACCTTGCGGTTCAGGGTCAGGATGCCGGCGGCCTGAAGAGCCAGGGCGGCGGCGCAGATGGCGCCGATCCATTTTCCCGCGCGGTCGAAAGCCTGGATGGCGTCCAGCACGCGCTGGTCGCGCATCAGGGCCTCGGTGCCGGGAGCGCCTCCGGGCAGGATCAGCACGTCATAGGACAGGGGGTCAATGTCGTCCCAGGTCAGGTCGGGCTGGACAAGCATGCCCCGGGAGGCTTTGACCAGCCCCGGGGCGAGGCCAGCGGTATCCACGCTCCAGCCGGCGCGCCGGCAGACGTCCACGATGATCACGCCTTCCATCTCCTCGAAGCCGGGCGCGAGCGGCACTAGTGCCTTGGTCATGATGATTTCCTTTCCTTCTGAAGTCTCTCAGGGTGGTTCCCCGAAGGCCCGGCATGCGTTTTGCCAGGTCAGCTCGCACACGGTTTCCAAGGGTTGCTCCCGGCAGAGCGCCAGTTCGGCCAGGGTATGGATCAGGTGGGCGGGCTCGTTGGGCAGGTCCTGGGGCGCCTGGCGGGGCGACAGGTCGGGCGCGTCGGACTCCAGCACGATCCGGTCGTTCGGCGCCTTGGCCGCCGAGGCCCGGCCCCGCCGGTTGCCCGGCCGCGTGAGAGAGCCCGAAAAGGAGAAAAAGCCGTTCATGCCGGCCAGGATCGGGATCAGTTCGGCATCCCCCGAATACGCGTGGAAAAGGATGGCCGGGGGCAGGCGGGAAAGGCTGCGAAGCAGGGTCAGCAGCGAGCCCCAGGCCCGGCGGCAGTGGAGCGAGACGGGGCGGTTCAGTTCGGCGGCAAGCCGGAGCTGGGTTTGCAGGACGGATTCCTGGAGAGCCCGGCCCGGGCTTTCAATGGCATGGTCGAGGCCGATTTCGCCGATGATGGCCGCCGGTTCGGCCGCCAGCCGGGCCCGGAGCAGGGTTTCCCAGCCGGGGGTGCGCCGCTCCAGGTACCAGGGGTGAAGGCCGTAAGCCGGGCGCACGCCGGGGTAGCGAATGGCCAGATGCGCCACCGCGGGCCAGTCGGCCTCCTCGCTGGCGCAGCAGCGCATGCGTTGGACGCCCGAGGCGCCGGCGCGGCGGACAACCGACTCGAGATCGGCGGTGATCCGGTCGTCCTGCAGATGGCAATGGGTGTCGTACAACCGCATGGCCCCATCATAGGACGAGGCGGCGGAAATGAAAAGAAGGATTGAGTCGGGATTGCCACGCGCTAAGATAGGAGGCGGAACGGATAAAATCCTTAGCCCGGATTATTCGCGAATGCTCCGATGCGGAAAAGGAAGGGCGCGATGAAGGTCTGGATGATCCAACATGCGGCGGGCCCGGATGTGGCGGCCAACCTGGCGGCGCTGGACGGCCTGATGGCCGGCATCGGGGCGGCCGACCTCATCGTGTTGCCCGAGGTTTTCGCGGCGCGCGGCGGCGATGCGGACCTTCGCCGCGCGGCCGAGCCGCTGGACGGGCTCCAGGCCGGGTGGCTCCAGGCGACGGCGCGCCGGCACGGCGCCTGGGTGCTGGGGGGGAGCCTGCTGGAGAAGGACGGGCTGCGGATCCACAACACGGCGGTGCTGGTGGACCGGGCGGGCCGCATGGCGGCCTCCTACCGCAAGATGCATTTGTTCGAGGCGCGGCTGGAAAACGGCAAACTGGTGCGGGAACAGGATGTCTACGAGCCGGGCGAGCATCCCGTGATGGCGGACATCGACGGCTGGTCCTGCGGGCTGTCGATCTGCTACGACGTGCGGTTTCCCGAGTTGTACCGCCTGTACTCCAGGCGGGGCGCCACCCTGCTGCTGATCCCCGCCAACTTCACGCAGAACACCGGGAAGTTCCATTGGGAGACCCTGGTCAAGGCCCGGGCCATCGAGAACCAGTGCTTCGTGGTGGCCCCGAACCAGTGCGGCACAAATGCCGTCACCGGCGTGGCCAGCTACGGGCACAGCCTCATCGTGGGACCCTGGGGCGAGGTGCTGGCCGAGGGCGGCACGGAGGCGGGGTTGTTTCACGCCACGCTGGACAAGGCGCAGCTCAAGGCCGTCCGCGACCGCGTCCCCGCCCTCAAGCATCGGCGCCTCCTGCCGGAAAGCTGAAAGAATAGCTGATAGCTGATAGCGAATAGCGGATGATATCATGCAAGCGGCGTGGCACGGGTCTCCTGACCCGTGGCCCCGTGGAGAATAGCGGCTAGCGAATAGCGGAACGAGAATCGATCGTCTCTTAATCGTGATCGGAATCCTAATCTTAATCCTCCTGCTCTGGCACTGCCCTGCGCCTACATTCGCGCATCTTTTCGCCATTCAAGACGGGATTACGATTAAGATTACGATTAAGATTAGGATGATTCCGGGACAGAAAGAACCTGGATGCAACTACGAAACACGCGGAAGGCGCGAAAAGGGAAGCGTCACCACGGATCAACATCCAACGCAGAGCCACCCCGCCCCGGAGGAGGAGGGGAAAGGACGCAGAGGGGAGAGATCCTTTACGGGGAAGACCCGTACCCCCGAATATGACTTGGCTCGTGCCACGATTTGCAAACGGAGTGGCACGGGTCTCCTGACCCGTGGCTCCGTGAAGAATAGCGAATAGCGGAACGAGAATCGTTCGCTCTTAATCATAATCGTAATCTTAATCCTCCTGCTCTGGCTCTCTTCTGTAGCCGCGGCCTTGTTCTTCGAAGCGTATTCGCGTAGCAGGGCGAACAATAAAAGATGGATAATCCAGGACGGATGACATATTCTGGGGACAGTTCCGCATAACTGACGGGGGCGGAGTCTGTCCGGAATTGAAAAGAAATAATGCATCGAACGACCTGCTCCTGCGTATCGCTGGCGGGGCTCACGCAGAGCGGTTTGTTCGGTTATAGGAAATCAAATGCATTCCGGAATTGAAGACTGGAAAAACGGTTGGTACAGACTCCGAATCGGACTTTCTGAGCCCGAGATTGACAAGTTGATTGAGAACCTCAAAACACTGAAGCAAGATCCCGGGCAACACTTTCATCTTTCCAGTGACGGTAAAGGTAAGGGAGGGCTTGGGGATATAGAGATTTCCAGGCAAGCAGACAATGAGGTCGACAATACGATCATATTTGGCCAAGCTCTCTTACCTGGAGCAGAAATTGAAATGTCAGATCAGCCTCCTTCAAATCGGGGAACGTTCATATCCAAGCTAAAGAAGAAATTCAAAATGTAATGACCGAACCAGTTGGTCGGGGCTATCGCTCGAAGCTCGCTCAGCCCCATCAACGACGTTCGAACAAGAAAAGATGGATAATCCGAAGAGGATGATTTAATCTAGGAACAGTTGCTTGCCTGGCTGAATAAAGACACAGGGGGCGAGTACGAGTACGACGTACGACCCGGGAAAAAAGAAAGCTTCGAACCACACGCTCAGGCTATCGCCCGAAGCGGTCTCGCCTGAGCGCAGCGTTGGGGCATGAGAATATGAGATACATGAGAAACATTGTGTGTGTGATACTTCTATGCTTGACTGGGTGTGGTGATGGGAAGGAGAAAAGCTTGAGCGAAGCAAAATGGTTAGACGAATACAAAGGGCAAACTACGGACGAACTGATCGCTCTTCAGGATGAATATCGGACTGACTCAATCGTCTTGGCTTTCGAGCAAGCTCTCGATCAAAAGGTTGATCGCCTTGGGCAGGCGAGTCTTAGCGCAGAAGAGAAGGTTGTCCTCGCAATCGAGGCGCTCGAACGAGAGGTAAACAACGGGGGTTACGATCAATTCTTCATCAACTCATCAAAAGAATATACCCCCATCGTCGTCGATGCGCTCAAACGCATCGGTTGTGCAGGCACGGCACAACTTACCCAGCAAGCAATTGACACTCTCGGGATCAAAGGGCAGGTCACCGTCGAAGCAATCGACCGTGTGATGGAAGAAGAGAATAATGAACGGGACAAGAAACTCGAACAATGTGACGAGCGTTACTACAAAGTCGCTGGAGACCTTGCAGGCCCCCTGCTTGAGTTCATCAAGAGCAACAAAGCTAAGATCACGCTCAAGGAGTAACCCCAACAACACGAGGCAGACTATCGCTCGAAGCTCGCTCAGTCTGCTCGTGGACGTTGGCCTATAAAATGAAAATGAAAGTAACTGCCACTATTCTTTTGATGCTCTTCTGTGTTGTTGCGCTGACAGCGTGCTCCAGCATTATGCAGCGAAAGACCGAGATTCCGCCGGTGGGCCAAACGAACCCCCGATATCTTTATCCCGGTGTTCAATATGACGCTGTCGGAATGGCCTTTTTCGTTTCCGATGATTCCGCTGAGGCAAAAGGATTTGCGCTCATATACCTTCCAATGCTTCTGTTAGACCTTCCGTTTTCGGCCGCTCTAGACACAGTGTTTCTTCCTTACGACGTGTGCCGAATGGGTATAGGCGGAGTCAACCGTAGTGGTCAGGATAGAAAATATGCTTCATTAATCGCAGTATGGACTAGTGATCAGGGAAATGTACTGCCCTATGTATCACCGCCTGCTGGCTTCACGATAAGTCCATATCGTGCGCAAGGGATTGCAGAAGAGAAATATGGTATGAAGAAGGTGATCCAACATATCTATGCTGACACAACGAACTACTACATCGTTAATGGTTTTCCCCGATCAACCCTTTCAAAAGCTTTCAGTGAAGGCGTTAAGGTCGACGGTAACACGGGCGAATGCACGGGGATTGAAAATAAAGTAGATCAAGGGAAAAAAAACGGATTGAGTCGAGTTGCAGAAAAGCCAAAATGAGCCCAACGATGCCATCGTGCGTACCGGCTGCCGCCGTCTGCACATGGCTGATGTTCGCCGATATAGATGATAAAGAAAAGATACATAGTTGCCATCTCGATCGCCATCACGCTGTCTGGCGAGTTCCTCATGTCAAAGACATGGTTAGGCAGAGAGGCTTTGTTGTCCATAATTGCTCCCGATCCCGATCCGCGAACTGACTGCCTCCTCCTTACCAATGATGCCGTCATGACCAACGGCAAAATTAAGGTTGGCACGCTGCGCGCCGGGCAGATCATCTACCAACCATGTCGGCATGACCTTTTCCTGACAGAACCTAACGATCCAAGAGTGTGGAAGGTGTATGTTGAGTTTGGCGAAGACAACGGACAGAGCATCATCGCATACAAGGCTGACGTGAAGCCACAACGCGAAGTGCGGGGGATCGTTCGACTAGAAGACGAGCAAAGGCGAGATAACTGAGGCGAACGATCACCTGCAAACTAGCTCGCAAGCTCGCAGTTTGAGGTGTATCGTTCGGTGAAAGATGATGAAGAAGATTTCGACATCTACAATCGCAGTCGCGATCGCGACGATCATAGTTGGATGCGCAACGCGAGACGTTGCAGTCTTCGACACGCAGGCCAAACAACTGACGTACAACGGCAAGCCGATCGAGCCCCTTGAACTGATTGCAGTGTCACAACGGCACGACTACGGCCGAGCTGACCTAATCGTCATCTCAACAAACAAAACTGAGACGATGGATCTCCGCAAGACGACAGAGGAGTTTGCATTCTGGTTGTTCCTCCCTCTGCTTGCTCCAGACATCGAAGGCACAAACAAGTTGGAGACTGCACCGAACAACGCCTCGGACGGTATTCGTCACCCCGCGGACGGGGCGCCGAAACCGTCAAGGTGAACGTTGGACCAATAGATAACAATGCAAATTAAAGCCCAAGGCATAGATCTGATAATTCAATGCGGCCCGCCGTCGTCCGAGGGATGGCGAAATGCGCAGGTGAAAGCGGAAGTCTCAGGATTCAACGCTTCATACCAATTCCAATTGATGACTGACGACATGAAGGTCTTCGACATACAACTCAAAGAAATGGCTCATTCAGTCGGACGGGAATGCACGGCTTCCTTGATCACCACCGATCCAGGAATCAAAATTGTGTTGAAGATGGACAAACTAGGAAATATTCACGGAAGATACTGTCTCAGGAATTACGAGGCATTTGGAGAACCAACCCTTGAAGGCGGGTTTGAAGCAGATCAATCTTTCCTGCATCTCTGGCGAGAGGAGATTGCTGACGAACTCAAATGAAAGGTCCAACCACATGCTCCTGCGTATCGCCGCTGGCGCGGCTCACGCAGAGCGGGGTGCGTAGGACAAGACGAAATGAAAAGATTCATAGGACCAACGATCACAGCAATAGGCTTTCTCTTTGCTGCAGTCTCATGGAAGTACCTGCATGATGTGTGGGAAGGAATCAGAATTCACATACCGCCATGCGCCCCAATCGGGGATACCACTGTCCCGATTGTGTTTATGTTCACGGCAGCAGGTGCTGCCGTCTGCGTGGTCGCAGTCATTTTCCTTTTTCGTCGCTGGCGCTGGACATCCGTGGCAGTGCTTGCTTTGGTGCTGAATCTGGCAGCCTTATCCACCTGGGGATATTGGATCGGGAATAGAATGCTGTTGCCATATGACCAGTTTTGCGACAAAGTCGGAATGCCATAAAGGAATTGTCCAACATGCCGTCGCTCGGTACGGCTCGAAACTCGCCGCCCGAGAACGGAATCGTTCGAACTGAAAAATGATTCTGACATAAAATGATTCTGCCACTCTTCAATAAAGCCGTTGAATCCAGAACAAAGACCAGGCAGAACCATTTCCATCAGAACCATTTTGGGATTGGCTTCAAATAGACACGCGAGGCATCAGGTCTCAACATTCAACAATTGATAGCGGAGGCGCTTCTGGGTTTGTGGGGGGATTTTAGACTGGCTGCGGCCTAATTTTCCAGATGAAAAGGAGCGGCCATCGGCTAGAATGGCTGCATGAAAGATGTCGCTCTCTAC
>JBIIYJ010000394.1:0-4511 GCA_044346855.1 Kiritimatiellia bacterium | reverse complement strand
GACATCCGTGCCCAGCAAATCATGCTCGCCCTCGTTCATTTCCACCAGCAGGGCGCTTGTTGCGAGAGCCCAGTAACGGGGGTCCTCCGGCTTCAGCGTCGGCTGAATGCGCCAGTCTCCATTTTTTTCAAGGACAAGGTCCTTCCCCAGTTCCGCCCGGGCCCGTTCCTTGAATTTCTGGAGCATTTTCGCCTCATGGTCCAGCGCAGCCAGCATCGAGGCAACTTTGCAATTGCCGGCCAGGTAGGAGCGGTAATACCAGTATAAGGCTTCCTCGGACCAGTAGCCCGGGGGGACGCCATTGGTCATGTTCCCGGTCTCGAACGCGTAAATGCCGGCGAGGTGACTCATGGCGTACGGCTCGCCCTGGCTGGCGGCCTTTTTGAACCAGCGAATGGCTTCGTCTTGATTCGGGGGCGCGCCGTTTCCTTCCTTGCTCGCGATGCCCATCTTGAAGCAGGAGGCGGCATGGCCCCATCCCGCGGCGAGGCGAAAGCAGGAAAGGGCTTTGGCCTCGTCCTGGCTCACGCCTTTCCCGTATCGGTACATGAGGCCAAGCTGATAGGTGGCGTCGTGATGATTCTGCTTCGACGCCTGGGTGAAAAAGTCGACGGCTTGCAGCTGCATTTTCCTGCTTTGCAGGGACTTGAGGGCGAACCCGAGGTGGTAGAGCGCCTCCGCGTCTCCCGCGCGAGCCGCTCGCTCGTAATGCGCAAGCGCTTTCCGCAGGTCGATGGCGACGGCCCGTTCGCCGTATTCGCAGGCGCGCCCCATCAGGGTGTCCGGGTTGGTTGACAGCGCCGCGTCCGGCCGTGCTTCGAGGGGACTCGACAGGATGGCTATGGCGAGCAGCCCCGTGACAAAAGCAGGAAGTTTCATGCTGTCTGTTGTACCGCTATTTGTGATTTTGCGCAAGCATCATCAGGCGATCCTTCAAACGGGCAACTCCGGCGGCTGTCAGCCGCGCGGCTCAACGTAGATGGGGGAGGAGTAGGCGCGGCGGTTGTCGCTGGCCGCGCTCTCGATGCGGTTGAAGGCGGCTTTCGCGACCTTTCGCGCCACGCTTCCCTCGAAGAGTGTTTCGCCGCGCAGGGCGTATTCCTTGACGAGGATGATGAGGAGCAGCAGAACAATGCGCACTACCATTCTATCCAGAAGTACGGTAACGAACACGAAGAGCGAGTATAGTGGCGGAATCCGCGTCCTGATGTGATCGGCTAATCTATAGCCTTGGGTTTGTCACCTCCATTTTTAAGGATGCGGGTTGGCGGCGAGGAGTCGCGCCCCTTGCGATCCGAGAATGGGTCATGTAGCTCGTCGAAGGATCGCAGTAAAGGCGCGGCGCTCCGCCGGGTCATCCGACAGCCGTCCGCATCGAGATCTCCTGTTGATGACGGTCGACCTCGGCCGATGCTAACCCTTCATTGGACGAGGGGACGTATTGCCGTGACAATGCACGTATAGTCGGGTAATATAAATAGTTATTTTCACCAAATTTGTGCTGGTTTATGAGCTTTAGGAGGTTCTTCCATGGGGATCATGAAAAGAGGGTTGTTGCATCTATTGCCGCTTACGCTGCTGCTGGGGTCCATGAACGCCCGGGCCGGCTTGAAGAACTGGAACGGGGCTTTGGCGGGAAACTGGGAAACGGCCGCCAACTGGGTGGAGAGCGCGGTCCCCACCACCAACGACAGCGTGTTCATCGCCAACACCGGCGCGGTCGTGGTACTTTCGGCTTCGACCTTCCCCCTGGCCTCCATTCAGCTGGCCGGCACGCTGGTCTTCACCAACTGGGACACCACGCTGACGGCGGGTGACGTGACGTTGACGAACGGCGGCAAAATCACGCATTACGTGAATACCGACAGCAACGCGCCCTGGACGCCCGACGGCCGGATTGTCATCAGTTGCTCCAATCTGAACGTCCAGCCCGGCGGCGTGATCAATGCGGACTCCAAGGGCTACATCGCGAGCGGACTCGGAAAGCCCTCATACGGCCCGGGCGCGGGCGCTAACACGTATTATTTCGGCGCGGGCCACGGCGGGGGCGGGGGGCTGGGCGATCTGCTTTATGCGTTCACGTCCGGGCTGGTCTACGGCGATCCGTTCAATCCCACCAATCCCGGCAGCGCGGGGGGCTCGCACGGCACCGCCGGACTGGGCGGCTACGGCGGTGGTGCGATCCTCATCACCGCGACCGGCGAGGTGCGGGTGGACGGTTCGGTGACCGCTAACGGAGGGGCCTGCCTGTCCGGCAACGGCTCGGGCGGTTCGGGCGGAAGCATCCTGATCGTGTGCGACACCTTTACCGGCATCGGCGCGGTGCGCGCCAGGGGGGGCAATGGCCTCGCGGCGGGCTCGGGTTCGGGCGGCGGCCGCATCGCCGTCCGCTACGGCGCGGCCCAGGCCAGTCTCGCGGTCCAGCCGCCCGTGACGATCGACGCGAACGCGGGGCTGCTCCCCGCGGGCCGGCCCGGCGATCTGGGTTCCGTCTGGCTGCCCGATGCTTTGCTGCTGCGCGAGTCGCTGGCCAACCTGTACGGCCAGGTCCACGGCGTGAACGCCTGGTCGCCCGACCGGATCGCCAGCACCAACTGCCGCGTCCGCTTTGCCGCGGAGGGGTTCCAGTTGCGCGTGACCAACGAGGTTTTCCTGTCAGGGCCTTCCGCGGCCCTTGAAATCGGGCGCGCCCGCTTTGTGGCCAACCGGCTCTATTCGGTCGCCTCGAACACCCTGGTGGCCGCGGCGATCGGCGGCAACCTGACCCTCACCAACGGCGGGGTCCTCCGCCTGTTCAGCGCGGCCACCAACGCGTCCGCCGATTACGGCTCGATGCTGGGCGTCACGGGACTCGTGTGGGTGTGCTCCAATTCGGTTCTGTCCCTGTATTCGGACATCACCAACGGCGGGTCGGCCCTCGTCCGCGCGGGCGGGGTGCGGGTGGCGGCCGCCGGCCTGATCGAGGCCGACGCCAAGGGCTACGGCAATATCGGGGTGTATGGCGGCGACACGATCAACTACACGAACATGGGGGTGGGGCCCGGCTTCGTCTCCGACAATTCGGGCGGCGGGCATGGCGGCGGCGGCTGCCGGGGCAAGATAACCCCTACGCAGACGGCCCTCCCGGAGGATATCCTGGCCAACACATACGGGTCGATCACCAACCCGATCACCGCCGGCAGCACGGGCGGCCGCCATCTCAACACCCAGGCGCGCGTGGGAAACGACGGCGGCGGCGTGGTCCGCATCGAGACCACCGGCCGGGTTGAGGTGGCCGGCACGATCAGCGCGAACGGAGACGTGGTCGGCTCCTACGACGGCGGCGGCGCGGGCGGCAGCATCAACATCCGGTGCCGGACCATCGAGGGCGGCGGCGTGGTGCGGGCGAACGGGGGCCGCCCCCTGGGCGGCGCCGGTTACGGGGGCGGGGGCGGGGGAGGCCGCGTGGCCGTGCTTTACGACGCGGCGGAACAGGCGGCGCTTCCCGTGCCCCCCCTTTCGTTTTCCGCGTCGGCCGGCTTGCATGACGCCGGCTCCTACCAGAACTGCGTGGGGGATCTGGGCTCGCTCTTTTTCCCGGACAACCGGTTCCTCGCGTCGCCTCTCCGTCACAGCGGGGAGTGGCGCGTGGCGGGCACGACCGGATGGGCGCTGGACTCGCTGCTGGTGAGCAACCAGTGGTTCCGGTTCCCGGAACCGAACTTCACCCTGACCGTGACAAACGCCCTGACGGTCGTGGGGACCACCTCCCTGTGGCACCGGCTGGAATTGTCAAACGGTTGGATCGCCTGCGGGAGCAGCGACCTCCGGAGCGGGCGGATCGGCCTGTCGCGGACGGCGGAAGGCGGCTCCCGCTTCAGCAGCACGGGCGAGGTGCGGGTAAATCGCGGCTGGCTCGGCCTCGTCAGCGGCGGCACCAACAGCGTGCTGGAGGCGCTGAAGTTGAGCGTGACGAACTCCGGTGTCTTCCAGGTCGAGGCGGCGGCCACCAATCCCGCCGTGGCCGATCACGGCGGCCTGGTGCGGGTGGACATGCTGGAGATTGGCCCGGGCGCCGCCGTCCGGCCGTATGCCCATCCGACCAACGGCGGGGCCGTGAGTTTTATCGTGGGCCAGTTGCGGATCGCCCCGGGCGGCGCCCTCGACGCCTCGGCGGCCGGTTTCCGGGAGATGGGGAACTTTAACGCCAACCTGGGAACCGGGCCGGGCCGTGGCAACGATTACGGCGGCGCCGGTTATGGCGGCCCCGGCGGCACGCCGCAATTCGGGACGTCCGGCGGCATTTACGGGTTGACGAACGCCCCGGTGATGTCGGGAAGCGCCGGCGGCAAGCACGGGACAAGCTGGCGGCAGAGCAACTGGGGCGGCGGCGTGGTGCGCGTGAAGGCCGACAAGACGGTGCTGGAAGGCGCCATTCGCGCGGATGGCGGCGGCGTGGGCGTGCAATACGGCGGCGGCGGCGGGTCGGGAGGCAGCATCCTGTTGTGGACCACGGTTCTGCAGGCCGCGCC
>JBIIYJ010000116.1:0-14832 GCA_044346855.1 Kiritimatiellia bacterium | reverse complement strand
AGGAGGAATCGGGTCCCCCGTAAGCCTGGATCGCGACATCTCCGAAGGACTCCGACGCGGTAAGCGCAACCGAAACGCGGCCGCCGCCGCCGGCGTAGGAGGTGCCGCCGCCGCCCGCGGCGTCGATCAGCCCGCCGCCCGCCAGGAACCCGGTCGTCAGCCAGATCGATCCCCCCGAGCCGCCCGTGCTCCCGCTCGGGTTCGCCCGGGCCGAGATGGCCCCCTCGACCGTGGTCGTCCCCCCCACCGTCAGCCGGATGGCCCCGCCGCCGCGGAGGGCGGACGTGCCCGAGGTGCCCAGGTTGGTCGGCGTCAGGACCGATCCGTAGGTCAGCGTGTCGTTGCTCGAAGCCGTCCAGCCGCCCCGCCCGCCGTAGCTGGCGCCGCCGGCCGGATGGAGCGGGTTGAGGTAACTGAACTCGTCAGCCGTTATCTTGCCGCCGGCCTGGATGACCAGGTTGCCCGGCACCGTCAAATCCAGCCGGCAGGTCTCCTCGTTGTACTTGCTCCGCGAATGGGAGACGGCGCCGTTCGGGGCGATCGTCAGGTCACCGGGCAGCCGGGTGGGCACGTCGAAAGACAGCGTGTAGTTGCTAACCACCAGCTGCGCGGGGAAAACGACCTCGTTGGTGTAGCGCAAGGCCAGGTAAGCCGTGTTGGAGCCGGAGCCGCTGATGCGGGCGGAACTGAAATCGGTCAAGATCGTGTCCCTGTTCACGCCCAGGACGCCGCGGCCGCCGATGACGATTTCCGAAAACGTGTCGAGGTTGACCGCGGCGTTGTAGAGACCCGAGGTCGGCATCACCGTGCAGGCGCCGCCATCGGGAATGGGCCAGCGGTCGCCGCTCACGATCGCGAGCGAGCCCTGCCCGGGCGCCTGGTCCTTGTGCTGGCGGTAAATCGTGCCGGCGGCGCCGTCGCGGTCTATCACGCTTGGACAGATCCCGCCCGCCGCCGCCATCCGGACCGAGCCGAACGAGACGGCGTTGGTGAGGATGACCGCGAGCCGCCCGCCGCCCCCGCCGCCGCCGTTCTGCGTGTCGGGCCCGCCGGACACGTCCAGCAGGCCGCTCCCCCCGAGCACGCCCGCCGTGATCCAGAGCGAGCCGCCCGCGGACGCCCCGTTGCCGGGAGCGCCCAGCGCCGAAATCGTTCCGTCGAGGGTGACCGTGCCCCCGACGGCCAGCACGATCGTGCCGCCCCCGGGCTGCCCGGCGGAACTGCCGTGATTGGTCGGCCCGACGATCGTGCCGTAGGTGTCCATCTGGGGAAGGCCCGCGCTGTTGCGGCCGCCGGCCCCGCCGTGGGCAGCCCCCCGGCCGTTGGTGGTGCCGCCGGGCGCGGGCCCCTTGCTGCCCGGATAGCCCTTGCGGGAAGCACTGATCCAGGCGTTGGAGGAGACGACCAGGTCGCCGCCGACCGTTACGCGCAACCATTCGTGTTCAGCCGTAAAGCTCGTATTCGCGGGATGCGTCCAGCCCCCGTCCAGGAGGCGGCAGGATTCCAGGATCGTGACGTTGGTGAAGAAGCCGCGCCCCGGCCGCACCGTGGCGAAGGTCACCGTTCCCGTGTAGCCCGCGTCCTGGTTCCACGCCCGCACCGTGACGTTGCTCAGGTTCCACAGGACGTCCCTGGGAGAGGTTCCGTCAAAGTGGACGGAATCCCCGTTTTGGGGACAAACCCCGCCGGCCCAGTTGGTCGGATTGCTGGCCAGGGTGTCCAGCCCGGCGCCCGTCCACGTGAGGCCCTTGACCGGGGTCCGGAAAGAGACGGCGGGATCGGAAAGCGCGGTCCCGTAGTCGTTGGAGGCGAAGGCGCGGTAGTAATAGGTCGAATCCTCGGCCAGCCCGGCCAGCGGAAACGCGAACGGCCCCTCGCCCACCGTCCCGCCGGGGAGGGCGTTCGTCAGCGAGTCCGGCTCCGCGCCCCAGACGAAGGACACGGCCGCCTGCGTGCCGCTCGTCAGGGCGCCCCGCAGGGTGGCGGTGGTGTAGCCCAGGTTGGTGGCCCCGGCCGCGGTGGTGACCGCCGGGGGGCCGAGGGTCGTGAACGAGACGGACGGCTGGGCCCAGACTTCGCCAAACACGTTGGAGGCGGAAAACGTGTGGTAGTAGGTCTGGTTGGACAGCAGGCCCGAAAGAAAATTGGTGATCGGGCCGGCGGCCGCGTTCTCCCAGTTCGTGGAGAACGCCCAGGTCTTGTTCGTGCCGTGGTCCGTGACGTCCCAGAAGGCCCGCACGGCGGTGGGGGCGCCGCCGGTCGAAATCAGGTCGCCGGCCAGTTCGGCGGACCTGTCGAGCACGGCGCCGGCCTCTCCGGCATTGACGATCATCGGGAAACTGTTGTACAGGGCCTTGTCGTACTGGACGAACTGGGAGGGCGCGGCCTGGTTCCGGTAGCAGGCCCACACCCAGTTGGAGGAGCGGGCGGCGGACGAGACCCGCACCTCGTCCAGCCAGCCGTCCAGGTAGGCGGAATTGTTATGGCGGGCCCCGAGGACCAGCGGGCTGGTGCTGGTGGTGATGGCGGTGGAGTACGGGGCGCTGGCGACCTCGACGCCGTCGATGTAGAGGCGCAGCCGGTTGCGGTTGTAGGTGGCGGCATAGTGGTGCCAGGTCATGATGGAGGGCGGCGCAAACGAGACGCTGTTCCAGCTCCCCCCGTTGCGGACGTAGGCAAAGTAGTTCCTGTTCCCGGAATAGCCGCCCAGCAAATAGAACGACTCCTTGGTCAGGGTGGAATAATACCCGTTCCAGTTGACCGTGTCGCTGAGGACCCAGGCCTCCATGGTGATCGCGTTGACGGGGGAGAGGCTCGGCGAATTGGAGATGGTCGCATAGTCGGCATCGCCGCTCAGATGAACGCCGTTGCCAACCGCGGCCGGAACAGCCGTGACGCTGTCGCCGTCGGCATCGACGAAAACACCGTAATTCCGGTTCGAGGTCGAATCGGAAAAACGCCCGCCGTTGGCCGCCGCTTCATCGAGGTGCCAGACTCCGCCGAAGTCGCCGCTCCACACCGCGCCGTTGGTGGTATAGGGCATGGCAGGGACATCGGCTTTGCCCCAGTGGGCCATGATCTGCGTTCCGGCAGACAACTGGTCAACCCGCACCCAGACCAGGGAGGCGCCGGCCGGATTCCAATTTTGGATTTCGTGGGGCAGCTCCGTCAGCCCGTCGGCGGTCGAGAACCGCAGGTCGGCCCCATCGGCGGGGGACGCCATGCGGGAGTAATAAAACCCGTTGGAACCCTCCTGGAACTGCACCAGCGCCGGAAAGTTGGTCAGCGTTTCCGCAGCCTGGTACCCCTCGAACCGGATCGCCATGCTCTGCGCCCAGTCGCCGAACAGTCCGTCCGCCCGCGCGGTCAGCCCCATGCATAAAAGAATGGCGGCAACAAACCGATGCCAACGTTGTGAATGCTGCATATGAAATCCTTCTCTTGCCTGATAATGTATCTACCCTATCAGTTATGCCTTATGCGATCAAGGCCTAAGGGTGGCCCGCGCCGTCCCCGGCGCGGGAAACAGCCCGGCACTTCCCTGCTCAGCCAGCGCGAAGCAGGTGGCCCGCGCCGTCCCTGGCGCGGGAAACAGCACGGCGCCTCTCTTGGAATCAGCACGGTGCCTCTCCAGCAACCACCTGTCGAATCGAAAACAACCTGTTGCACCATACAGTATCCCGCACCAGGGACGGCGCGGGCCACCTCGCTCATCTGGCCGGAAACACGTGTTGCACCATACAGGGTCCCGCGCCAGGGACGGGCGGGCCACCAGGGACGGCGTGGGCTACCCTCGCTCATCTGGCCGGAAACACGTGCACATTTAAGGCCCGATCCGAGGGCCAGCGGTCTTTCAGGTCAATCAGCGCCAGTCCGCTCGCATACTGGTCCCTCGCCCGCGCCGCCGTAAACGGCTCGTGCAGGACCACCTGCGCCTTGCCATTCTCGTCCGGATCGGCATCCGTCACGCCCAGCGCCAGCCCCAGCCACTCGCGCCTGTCCAGAGCAAAGGGCTCCTGCAAGTTCAGCCGATCCCCCAGCCGCAGGCGGATCCTGTAACCCGTCGCCGTTTTCTCCCCACCGCACACCGCCGCGTTGTCCAGCCCCCCGCCCAGCCACGGCCGCAGCGCGGCCGCCACGAACGGCTGCTCGTAGAAATTGATCATCAACTGGTGCACGTCGTCGTCAACATTGATATCCCCCACCCGCTCCGCGGGCCGCAGATCCAGGAATAGATTCAGCCCGTCGCGAGCATACGCCCAGTCGCCCGCGGAATGGATCTGCCCGTCCGCCACCTCGAACTCCCCCAGCAACTCGCCCCCCCGCCGCTCAAGCCGCCAGGCACAGACCCGCCCGCCCTCCGGCCGCGCCCCTGCGCTCTCCACCACGCCGGCAAGGCGGTTGCTCGAAAAATGAAACACCGGCACCGCACTCAGGTCGACCACAAACAGGGCCGTCCCAGGCCCGGCCCTACATTCGACAACCGCCTCGGTCACCTCGCCGTTCTTCAGCGGCGGCAATCCCGATTCCGGAGCCAGCGCCCATGCCGTCCGCCCCGTCACCGTCACCTCCTCCGTCCCGCGAAGTGCGCCCAGGCTCCAGGTCACCGCCACGCGATCGACAGCCGCGTTCGTCGGGGGTGCGATGATGAAATCAAGCGCCTTCACCCAGGGCTCAACCCGCCTGGCCGCCGCAACCAGGGCAAGGTCGGCGGACGGCCTCGGGGCGGCCAGTCGACGCTCGCCAGCATCCATGGAGCCGGCGAAAGCCAAATGCTCCCACAAGGTCCGCGCAATGGCATATTCCCCCAGGCTGGCCGGATGGACCCCGTCCGGCCGCAGCCGCTGCTTCGGGCCCAGCGACTCCTGGAACGCCTCGAACTCCTCCTGCACCGGCACGTAGAACGCGCCCTCCTCCCGCGCCACCTCCTCAACCGCAATCCGGAAATCGCGCAGCAGGTCAGTGGCGCCGGTAATCCGGAAAAAGGTACGCCGGCAGCTCTCGTCGGTCAGCGTGGGACTCATCAGGATCACCGCGGCGCCCTCCGCCCTGTTCTTCCTCACGAAGGCGGCCAGATCCTTGCGGTAGGCGGCCAGAACCTTGTCGCGCGGCATGCCCTTGACCCAGCCGCCGTTGATGGCGTTGTTCATGCCGGTCATCAGCGACACCACCGTCGGCTTCCGCCCAGCCGCCTTCAGCTGCGCGGCGGCGTCGGAGGACGAGCTTCCCCACACGCCCGCCTGGAGAAAGGCGACCTTGGCATCGGGCTGATAATGGCGGAACACCCGCTCGCACAGGCGGCGGTAAGTGTCGGCGTGGGTGATGCTGTCGCCGTGAAACACCCAGACGTCGCCCTCTTTCAGGAAACAGGCGGGGTGCGGCTCCGCACCGCGCGCGCCGATCGCCAGCGCCAGGAAAAGCAAGGCCGCCAGGACAATCCGATTCATGTTCCTATTGAACGTTAGCGAGCGCCACATCCGCCATCTCCCCGGCCAGTTGACTGACCTGCACGTTGTGATAGCCGGCCACGCCCGTGGCCAGCCGGTCGCCGATGGGACGCGTCCATTCCGGCGGCAACGCCGTCACGCCGTTCTTGACTCCCCAGAGGCTGCCGCAGGTCGCGCCGTTGCAGTCGGTATCGAAGCCGGGCATCACGGCGCAGGCGACGGTCCGGCCGAAATCGTCACCGCCATACAGCAATCCGAGCGCCACGATCTGGGCGTTCGAGTTGGTGTGGCACCAGTGATGCGACACCCCCTCGCTCCACCGCGCGTGAAGCCGTTCGACGGCCTCGTCATAGGTACCGCCCCCGGCCTGGAAGGCAAGAACGGACTCCACATCCTCGCGCAGGCGGCACGTTGCGGGAATCTGCGCAAGGCCGGCACGGATGATCGCAGGCCAGTCGCGCTCGACATAGGCCGCAGCCAGCATGGCGGCCACCCACATTTCGCCGTAGATCCCGTTTTTGACATGACTGATCGAGGCGTCCCGCCAGGCCCACTCCGCGGCGCGCTCGGGGCGGCCGGGATTGGCGTAGCCGAAATAGTCGGCCCGGATCTGGGCCCCGATCCACTCCCGGTAGGGATTGCGGACGGTCGCGCTGTCCGGCGGAACCACACCCGCGACGAGATTGCGGTAGGCCACGCGCTCCGCCGTGCAGGTGTGCAGGATGGGCATGTTGGCGAGCCAGAAAGATGCCGCGTCCTCCGGGGTGAAGGCCGCACCCCATTGCTTGACAATGCCGAAGCCGGTGACGGTGTAATTGGTGTCGTCATCCTCCACCATGCCGCGGATGTGGCCCGCGAGCATCGTGTGGTGCCGGGCGTCGATCTTGCGCTTGAACCCCCTCGCCTCCATCGCTTTCAGCGCGGCCGGCGAGGGCAGCCGGAAATAGCCCTTCAGAGGCCAGTTGCGCGTGGCTTCGCCCCAGATCCGGATGTCGGCGCGCAGGGCGCCCTCCACGGGCTTGCCCAGAAGGCAGCCGCAGATGCGGCCGAGCAGGCCCCCGTGCAGGCGGCGGAGGAAGGCGGAACGGGAGCCTTTCCAGGCCTTGAGGCGAGGCGGCTTGGGGCGAGCCGCCCGGATGCCGGGCAGGTCGGAGGGCTCGACGTAGGCGTAGCCCTTGCGGAGCGGCAACGCCTGGATGCGATCGCTCAGCGCAAGCGCGTCGGCCAGCCAGTGCGCGTCGCGCTTTCCGCCGACCGTCCTGCCGCCGCCGTCCACCGCGTTTAACCGGTTGAAGTCGGATTCCACGGACCGCAGGTCCCGCCCCTCGTCCCGCGCCTGCGCATACTCGGTCACCAGGTCGCACCCCGCGAGCCAGATGTGGCGGTTGACCCAATCAAGATGTGGGGATGTCATGGTCGCCATCATCGCCTTTCCGGCCGTGAAAGGAAATCCCAAAAATGGTTAAGCAGGCGCATGCAAAGTGGACGGAAGTGGACGGGGGTGGACAGAGTGGACGGGGTGGACTCTTCTCCGCTATTCGCTATCCGCTATTCTTCTCCGCTCCGCTATCAGCTATCAGCTATTCTTCTCCGCTCCGCTATCAGCTATTAGCTATCAGCTATTCTTCTGCCGCGGCAAACAGGTCCGTGACCATCACCGGCGCCTTGGCCGGCAAGGCGCCCCGGGGCGTGAAGACCAGCCGCCGCGTCTCCCCCGGCAGCAGGGTCACCATGTTGTCGTCAAACCGCCCGGGAACCCCCGGCACATCGAGGCTCACGAAAAACGCCGGCCGGTCGCAGCTCAGCTCCGCCTCGAGCGTGTTCCCCACCCGCACGACCTTGCACCGGATGCGCGGATTCCCCAGCTCAACCCGCTTGGGCTCCGTCAGGAACGCCGTATGCTCCCGCCGAACCCCGCCCGCCCGCAGGGTCACGTGCAGGAACGCCTTGTCCCGGGCGATGCCCAGTGCGGAAACCGCAACCTTCACCACCCGCTTCGAGCCGCCTTCGCGCAACGCCACGGCAACCCGCTTCTTCCACAGCACCCGTCCGCCGAAATCCAGGATCCGCGCCTCCAGCGTGCCGCGCAGCGCCCCGGGCCCGTCGTTCACCACCCAGGCCTCCGCCTCATCCCCCTCCACGAACGCCGCCACCAGGCTCGGCGCAAAGAACCGCTTCGCGGCGTAATGCAGCAGCTTCCACTTCCCGCTGTATTCCAAACTGGCCCAGGAACAGACCGGCCACAGGTCGTTGAGCTGCCAGTACAGCGTGCCCATGCACAGCGGCCGCAGCCGCCGCCAGTGGTGCACCCCGGTCTGGATCGCCAACGCCTGCTGCACCTGGCTCAGGTAGACGAAATGGGCGAAACTCGACGGCACCCGGAAATACCGGGTCATCGTCTCCAGGATGCGCGTGTTCCCCGTGCCGCTCCGCTGGTGGTGCTCCATGACCGGTGAGGTCACGTTCAGGTCCGCCGGCCGGGCGTAGCTGGCGATCGTCTCCAGGGACGGGAACGACTGGAAACCGAATTCGGAACAGAAGCGGGGCTTCACCGTCAGGTACGAGTCGAAGCTCTTCCCCTCGTGCCAGACCGCCCAGTAATGCATGTCCCCGCGCCGGTCGTCGTGCCAGTTGTCGGAATAGTCGCCCCGCCCGCCGCAGGGCGAACTGGGCCAGAACAGATGGGTCGGATCGAGCGTGTCCACCGCCTTGCCCAGCACCCCTTCGTTCAGCCGGTCGTAGTCGGCCAGGTACCGGTCACGGTTCTTGCGCGATTCCTGATACCAGGTCATCGCGCCCAGATCCTCGTTGTTCCCGCACCACAGCGCCAGGCAGGCGTGATCGCGCAGGCGCTTGACCTGGTACTCCGCCTCCTCGCGGACGCCGTCCAGAAAGGCGGAAGTGGCGGGATACATCGAGCATGAGAACATGAAGTCATGCCAGACCAGCAGCCCCTTCTCGTCGCACAGGTCGTAGAAGTCCTCCGACTCGTACTGCCCGCCGCCCCAGACGCGGAGCATGTTCATGTTGGCTTCCGCCGCGCTCGTCAGCAGTTCGTCCAGCTTGTCCCGCGTCTGACGGGCCGGCAGGGCGTCGGCCGGAATCCAGTTGGCGCCCTTGGCGAAAATGTCGTGCCCGTTCACGCGGACCACCAGAGAAAGGCCGGCCGCATCCTCCTTCGAGACCATTTCCAGGTTCCGCAGGCCGAGCCGCTTTTTCCAGGCGTCGTCCCCGAGCGTCACGGTCAGGTCGTACAGGGGCTGCGCGCCCTGCCCGTTCGGCCACCAGAGGTTCGGGTTCCGGATGACCACCTTGCCGCTGACGGTGTTGAGCCCCTTTTCGAGCCTCACGTCCTTCTCCGCCGTCACCCCGCCGAGCGTGATCGTCAGGCTCACGATCCCGGGAGCGGGCGCGAGCGCTTCGCAGGTCACCTCGACCTCGCACGCGCCGCGGCTATGGCGCTGGGTCGTGTAGACGTGCTCGATGCGGGCTTCTGAAACGGCGCCGATGAAGGCCCGGCCGTAGATGCCGCTCACCATCAGGCAGGGGCCCCAGTCCCAGCCCGCGTGACATTGCACCTTGCGGATCATGTTGCGGTTCGGCGAATTGACGGGCGCGCCGGTGCAGGGAACGGGGTACGGGAGCTTCTTGGCGGCGGCGATGGCGACCCGTTCGGCCGAATCCAGCTCCACGCGCACGGTGTTGCGGCCCGGCTTGACCAGCCCGCCCAGGGGAAACCGGTAGCGGCGGAACATGTTGTTGCAGCGCCCCGCAAGCCGGCCGTTCACGTAGACGCGGCCCACGGTGTCGAGGCTGTCAAAATGGAGGAACACATCGGCGGCCGAGGCCACCTCTTCCGGCACCTCCACGACGCGCTCGTAAATCCAGTCCTCGCGCCCGACCCACTGCACGTCCAGCTCGTTGAGGCGGTCATAGGGGTCCGGAATCTTCCCGGCCTTCAGCAGGGCCGAATAGGTGTCGCCAGGCACAACGGCCGGCAGCGCCGCCACGGTTGCACCCGATTGCTTCAAATTCCACTTGCCCGCCAGATCGATAATCCTCATATCGGCACGTCTCCTTCAATTGCAGGCAGTATTGTTCCTTTCCCCTTCCCTGTCAAAATGGAAATCGGGGCGGAGAAGGGCGAAGACTCACCACGGATCAACACCGATCTCACGAATAAGAGAAAACCAAGAGGGGGCGCGAAGCGCGCCATCAGATCCAGACCGGCTCATGATGATCCTGCCTGGTTCTTTTAACTACGAAACACGCGAAAGGCGCGAAAAGGGGAATACTCACCACGGATCACACCAATTCCACGGATAAGAGAAAACAAAGAAGGGGCGCGAAGCGCGCCATCAGAACCAGACCGGCTCCGAATAGTATAATCCGTATTATCCGCACAATCCGTGGTTCCTCTTTCTCCGGACTTTCGCGACTTTCGCGTGTTTCGTAGTTCCCCCATCGTTGGGCATCAGAGAAATCACCCCTTGATAACAACACTTTGCGCCGCCACGCAGAGCCACCTCCCATCGGCCTGCTTCACCCACGTGTCGGTATAACGAAGACGCACCTGCTGGGTTCCTCTCTCATCTTTGTCCACGATGGTGACGATCCCGTGGATGACGGCCGTATTCCCGTAGACCTTCACCTGGTAATCGCTGCCGACTTCAGAGACGCGCTCAGCCTTGCTCGTGCTGACGACCTGAATGAGTTGGGCCTTGGAGAGTACCGCTCCATCCGGACCCGTGAAGAGAAATTCCTCGGCCAGCAGTTGCCCCACTGCAGCGCCATCCTTTTTGACCTCAGCCGCCGCCCAGGCGTCCTCCAGTCGGCAAATCTCCTTAACCACGGCGTTCTCCGCGGCCGGCCTCGATTCCGCGGCAAAACATGCCAGATTGGCGGACACGAGAATAGCCAACGCCGCAATCACCTTTCCCTGAACTGTCATACTCGTCCTTCCTTTCATGATCCTGCCTGGTTCTTTTAACTACGAAACACGCGAAAGGCGCGAAAAGGGGAAGAATCACCACGGATAACACAGATTCCACGGATAAGAGAAGCCAAGAGGGGGCGCGAAGCGACATCAGAACCAGACCGGCTCCGAAATAGGTTAATCCGTATTATCCGCACAATCCGTGATTTCCTCTATTCCGTGCTTTCGCGACGTTCGCGTGTTTCGTAGTTCCATCCCCTCTTCGCTTTGAACTATGACTGCTCGAACGTCCGGCTTACCGAATAGGCTCCGCGCCGTTACTCGATCCTGGCTGATCGATGGACGTGCCGTCAGTCTTCTCGGTCCGACGTGCCTTCTTCGCCTCCGCGAGCAGAGTGTTTAAGTCCGTGGCGTCGTATTGCCCAAGCAAGAGCGGCTGCACGCGAGGGACATCGAGCGCAGACGAGGGTTCGTCCTGTCCTACCATCAAGCGCATCAGCATGGCTCTGTCCACGGCTCTGAGCATTGTCTCGTCGGAACCCGGAACTATGCGCCATAGGCTTTCTTCTTCATCGTTCTTCCCCTGATGCTGCGCAAGGCCAGCTTTGAACAGGAGGTTCGCAGCCTTCCTCATATCGGTGGCCGTAACGCCACCCTCACAGAGATCGACCGCGGCCTCTGTGATTTCTGATCTGGGGAGCGGTCCGATGGATTGCAGCTTGGAGTAGCATCGTACAAGAAGTGAGGCGGGGATGGATCGCCAGTGTTTGCGGTGCAGCAACCTCTGGTACTGTATGGTTGTATTTGCGGGTACGACATCCTGGACGGGCGGCCCTGCGGGTGCGGCAACCTGAGACGCCTGACTCCTCGCATCCTGAAAACAGACGTGCAAAACGTTGTGGTCCTGGATCAGACCGACGCCAGGGACAGCCTTTACAAAGTCCGTGAAACTCTTGAACCCCAGATTTTTCTCGTCAAATGCACTATCGATGTTGCACATCCGATTCTTCAGCGCGGCGCAATTTGCAGGACCGTCATACGTCTTAAGCGCGGATTCAAGAAGGTCGGCCGCATCGTCAAATGCTGCTGCGCGAACTGCTTGCTTCTCGGTCGAGGCCGTCTGCGGGCTCGCCGTGTAGATGAAACGGGTGCACGAACTCTTCACTGATTCGCTTAGGGCCGAACGAGGGCCGGCCCCAATAACCTGCTTGCCCATTTCGCGTAACCGTCGGAAAAGAGGGCTGAAGTCCGAATCCCCAGTCGCGAGAGCGATGCACCGCAGGTCCTCCCGGCCCGCATACTCCATGACATCGACGACGATCTGGATGTCCGCCGAGTTCTTCCCGCTCACGGGGTGGAAGGAATGGATGAGTTCAAAGCCGTGCCGGTTAAGCGTCGATTGGTGCGCCGTGACACTGCTGCTTGTCCACCGCGCGTAAGCCTTCCGCACCACAACCGGACCAAGGGCCGTCAATTCCTTCAGGAATGCGTCCAACCCGCCTTGCTTGATCCACTGTGTGAGACTCTCGGCATCGATGAAGATCGCGACGCGGTTGTCCGTACTCATTGACTTTCATTCTCCCGGATCGAACAGCACCCTCTGCGTGAACCGCGCCAGCGGCGATACGAAGATCATTCGAAGCATCATCGTCTTTCTGATCTCAAAAATCAATCTCCTGATGATTCTGCCTGGTTCGTTTAACTACGAAACACGCGAAAGGCGCGAAAATGGGAAGTCTCACCACGGATCACACCGATTCCACGGATAAGAAAAAACAAAGAGGGGGCGCGAAGCGCGCCAACGAATCCAGCATTTCACCTATGTACTGACCGTCAGGGCTCTCCGGGCGGAGAACCTTGTGCGACGTCCGGCGGTCCCTCTGTGTGTTTTTTTTCAATTCTGTCTAGTCTTTCGCCAATGGCTTTAATTTCAGCTAGAACAGCGGAGTCACGTATCTCTTCTTCCTTTGCTTCTTGCTGGTTAAATAGATTGGCAACATATGCGGTAAATGTACCAAAGAGTCCAACACCAGCGGTCATGAGCAGGACTCCGACGATTCTTCCAAAATGGGTGACGGGATAGCGATCTCCATAGCCAACAGTAGCAACCGTAACAAAAGCCCACCATAAGGCATCAGGGGCAGTTTTAATATTCGATTCCGGGACGTTTTCAAAACTCAGAACGGCGATGGAAGCAAATACGACAATCACAAAGGTTATCATCGCAACCGTGGCAAAAGTCCCCTTGGCGCGGTTCGCAAAGAGAAGTTGGAGAATAATCTTTGTAGAACGAAAACCTCGAAGTAGTCGAAGAAGTCGAATAACGCGCACAAGACGACCCCAACGAAGATAATAGAGGAATGGGATGCTGGAAACAAAATCGATCCAGCCCCATTTCAAATATCCTATCTTGCTTTTTGCAGTAACCAGTTTGTGTACAAAATCGAAAAGGAAAGCAAGACACACGAGATTATCGATGCGATTAAGCAGGTCCGAGGTTTCTGCGGGGAGTTTGAACGCCGAATCAACGAAAAGTGCTATCAGAACATAAATGCAAAGAAACAGCATTACGCACTGCCATACGGAAAATTTCTCGTTTTCTGGTGCAGCACCATTCGGTTTCATACAACCTCTCGAACCGCGGCAACGAAAGTGACTCCGAAAACGGCAAGGAAAGCTAAAGGCACACAGCATCCAGTAGCGCGTCCGATTTTACGCTGGCGGCCAGAGCGTGTAAGCGGGATGCCTGTTTTGCGTGATATGCGTCCTTTCATACCTGAAATACCAATTGCGCGTTTCCACGAGAATGAGAAGCCGTGTTTTCCACCCATCGTGCTATCCTTTCTCCTTCACAGAACGATAACGGTGTTGTTTGAGGCGAATCGATGTAACCACCACCGGCTGGATCGTGCCTTCGTTGTCCCTCATTCCGTTGCTAAGTCCCGTTGTTTCTACGTCAATGACTGCAAAGTGTTTCATCATCTTTCTCCGCGCGAACGCTGCGCCGTCCTTCATATCTCCATTCTCTCCGACACGCCGACATTCACCGGACGCCAACCCGGCGCGGATTGGCGGTACGGTGCGATACCTTGTTCGGCCGTCCCGTTTCCCTCATCCCCATACTCGCTGTTAGGTATTTATGAAGAACACTTGCTATCAATGTCTGATACGGAATTCCCTCTTCCGCAGCTTTAGCCTGCAAGCCGATGACATCGCGATCCGAAAGACGGATATTGATACGCCTGTTCTTGCGCAACGTCGCACGCGCGGCAGCGCTAAGTCTGGAAATCTCAGCCTTCCGGTCGCGCGTTGAACTCCATTCGCCCCGTTCAAAGGACTTCAGAAGGTCCTTCTCTTTTGGATCAAGCTTCATGTTGCTCATTGTTCTTCCTCGATGTATTTCTGCGTTGCCTTCCGGCTAGGGATCATAGTCTTGAGAACAATCTCTTCGCCGTCTTGTTCGTACGGAACCAGATACGCGTAGCCGTTGATCTCGATCACGGCGATTTTCTGCCCCGGATAGCGACCCTGGTTTGGATGATCCATGACATCGAGCACACGCTCCGACGCCAGGCATACAGCGGCTTGCTCAAAACAAACGCCACGGTACTGCTTCAGCCAGCTATTCTTCCTCTCATCCCACCGGATCGTTTCCATGGGAATACCATGACATAATGTCTGCCGAATGTCAACCTGTTGTCATCAGCGCAAACGTCAGCGTTGTGCGAGGAGCAAGCCGCGTCTGGCGCGGGTTCCGAAGTCGCATCCGACGCTTTGTTCGATTTTCTTCTTATGGCTTCATCATTCAGGTAGTCTTGAAGACAGCCCCACACCATCGGACCTCGTGGCAGCCCCTCCGGGAAATCATAGTCGATTAGGATGAGCGGAATGACAGCCTGCCGGTACTCCATTCCGGATTGGGTCATGAAGTCTCGTCCATAGAGGGCATCTGCCAGCACACTTTTGCCCGTGTCGTCGCCATACCATGCCAGGACGCGAGCCGCTTCTTTATCGGCCATCACGAAGAGTCACCACGGATCTCACCGATCTCATTGATAAGAGAAATCAAAGAGAGGGCGCGAAGCGCGCCAACGAATCCGGAACGGCTCATGATGATCCTGCCCGGTTCGTTTAACTACGAAACACGCGAAAGGCGCGAAAAGGGGAAGACTCACCACGGATCACACCAATTCCACGGATAAGAGAAAACAAAGAAGGGGCGCGAAGCGCGCCATCAGGACCCAGAACATCGCATATATATTGTATTGTTCTTCCCCAGCAAATCTTCTCTGCTTTCTCAGCGGCTCCGCGTGAAAACCGTTCCGCCTTTGCGTTCTCTGCGTTCTCTCGCGGCGAGCCCTCATTACCCGCCACCCTTCGTGTCCTTCATGCTCTTCGTGCTCTTCGTGGTTAACTCTTCTTCCCCAGCAAATCTTCTCTGCTTTCTCC
>JBIIYJ010000393.1:0-4532 GCA_044346855.1 Kiritimatiellia bacterium | reverse complement strand
GGGATCAATGGGGGTCAGGGGTTCAAGGTTCGGGGTTCAGGGTTCAGGGTTCGGGGTTCAGGGAAATGAAATTCGATAGGCTTGAGGGGCGAATACGGGTATGCTTCGGCGACAAGTGACTTTGGGAGGATGCCATGGTTGAATCCGTTATGCCGTTCGGGGCCGCTTATTATCCCGAGCATCGCGATCCCGCCCGCTGGGAATACGATCTCGATCTGATGAAGGCCGCGGCCCTGACCGCGCTCCGGGTGGGCGAATTCGCCTGGACCCGCTTCGAGCCTTCGGCCGGGCGCTATGATTTTTCCTGGATGGACCGGTTCGCGGGCCTGGCCCTGAAGCGGGAGATCCGGCTTCTGCTGTGTCCCCCTTTCCGAACCGCGCCCGCCTGGCTGGTGGAGCAGGATCCGGACATCAAGCTGGAAACGGACGCGGGCGTCCGCCTGGAATTCGGAAGCCGCTACAGTTTCTGCATCAATCACCCCGGCTACCGGAAAGCCGGCGTGGCGCTGGCCGCCGCTCTGGCCGACCACTACGCCTCGTCGCCCGCCATTCTGGGCTGGCACCTCGATAACGAATTCGGGGACGAGCCGTTCTGCCACTGCCCGCGCTGCCGGTCACTCTTCCAGGACTGGCTGCGGAAAAAATACGCCTCCATTGACGCGCTGAACCGGGAGTGGGGCAACGTCTTCTGGAGCCTGGAATACAACCGGTTCGAGCAGATTCCCACGCCCCGCCTTTCCAAGACCATGCACAGCCCCGCGCTCAACATCAACTGGCGCCGGTTCCGGAGCGACTGCACGAGCGGCCTGATCGGCCAGCTGGCGGGCACGGTTCGAAGCCGCGGCGCGGCGCAACCGATCACCACCAACTTCCAGACCTGGAACCACGCCACCGACTATTACGAGGCGGCCCGGAGCCTGGACGTGTGCGGCACGAATTACTATCCCCCGTACGGCCAGGCCTGGCCGGCCGAACACGGGCTCGCCAACGTGCGGAGCTACAAGAAAAAGAATTTCGGGCTCTACGAACTGCGATGCGGCGCGCACGCAATCACGGGCGCCGGCGGGAACACCCCGGCCCCGGGCGAAGTCATGCGGCTGACGGCGCACACCGTCGCCCACGGCGCCGACGCGATCTACTATTTCCGCTGGCGTCAGTGCCCGTTTGGCGCGGAGCAGAACCACGGATCGATCACCGGCTTCGATGGCCGCCCCAAACGCGTCTATGCCGAAATCGCGGAAACGGGCAAACGCCTGAAGCGCCTCTGGCCGCAGCTGGAAGGCACCACGGTGGAAAGCGGAATCGCCACGCTGTTCGATATTCCAACGACCTGGACCGAGGAGACCGGCTGGGCGTTCCAGGGCGACCGAACCCTGTACATGCAGCACTACACCCGGATCCGCCGCGCCATCCGCAAGCGTCACTTCAACTGCGACGCGGTGGGGCGGGACGGCGACTTCGACGCCTATGCCGTGCTGGTGGTGCCGATGCTCTCGCCGGTCGACGACGCCCTGGCCGACAAGCTGGTCCGCTACGTCCGCAACGGCGGCACGCTGGTGTGGCATCCCATGAGCGGCTGCAAGACCATGGAGGCCACGCTCTATCCCGAGCGGCTGCATCCGACGCTGAACGCGTTGTTCGGCGTCGACGTGAGCGAATTCGCCACCTCGGACGCCAGGGAGCCGCTGGCCTTCTCCTTCAAGGGCGAAACCTATAAAGGCGGATATTTCTACGATCTGCCCGTCCTGCGTGACGCCTCGGCGCTGGGGGAATACGCCGGGAGCTGGTTCGCGGGAACGCCGGCCGTCACGGAACGGCGGGAAGGCCGAGGGCGGGCATTGTATGTGGGCACGTTCGCCGAGGAGCCGTTCTATCTCGATTTCCTCCAAACCGTTTGCGCGGAGGCCGGAGTCAAGCCCGTCCTGGACGCGCCGGTCAACGAATCCCTGGAGATCGTGTCGCGCTCGGCTCCGGACGGCCGGCGGTTCGTCTTCCTGCTAAGCTACAGCGGGAAGGAACAGACCCTTTCGCTGCCGAAGCCGATGCGAGACATCTGGAACGAGGAGACAACGTCCGCCCGTTGTGTGATGGCCCCCTATGGGGTTCGTATCTTGAAGTCAACGTGAAACGCGACGCGTCAAATCCGAAAGGACAAACATGAGCGAATCGGGAAAAGAAATCATCCTAACGGGCGGATCGGCGACAGCCGCGGAGCGCCACGCGGCGGCGGAGCTGCGGGGTCATCTGGCGCGTATTGCATTTCCGGAATCGGGACGGCTTCACTTCGCGGTGGGTCCGGAAGCGGCGATGGCGGCGGGCGCGAAGGCGAGCGACTGGCGCGGGCTGGGGGACGAGGGGTATGTGATCCGCCGCGCAGGGGACACGGTGATCCTGTCGGGGGCCGCGGGCTCGAAGCGCGGCACCCTCTATGCCGTTTCCGTTTTCCTGGAGCGGATCATGGGCTGCCGCTGGTGGGCGCCCGACGCGTCGTTTATCCCGCCAAAGGCGAAACGCATTCCGGCTTCGCTGGCGATCCGGGAAGTACCGGTGTTCGAATACCGGGAGGCCCTTTACCGGCAGAGTTGGGACGCCAAATGGTGCGCGCGGAACCGGACCAACGGGCTGTGGGAAATCGATCCCGGCGGCGTTCCCCCCGACTGGGGCGGCAGCCGCCACTATGCCGGCTTCGTGCACACCCTCATCGGCCTGGTTCCACCGGAAAAGGTGGCGGCGCATCCGGAGTGGCAGGCGGTGGTGGACGGCAAGCCGGATCCGGGGCAGCTCTGCCTGAGCCGGCCGGAGGTGCTGGCGGAGACAATCCGGGGCGCCCGGAAACGATTGCGGGAAAAGCCTGACGCCGAGCTCATCAGCGTCTCGCAAATGGACAACCACGTCTACTGCCAGTGCCGCCGTTGCGCGGCGGTGGATGCGAAGGCGGGCAGCCCGGCGGGCTCGCTGCTGCGCTTCGTCAACAAGGTCGCGGCAGCGCTGGAGAAGACGCATCCGCATGTGGCCGTGGACACCCTGGCCTACTTTTTTTCGCGCCAGCCGCCGACGGGCGTCCGGCCGCGGCGAAACGTGATCGTGCGGCTGTGCACGATCGAGTGCGACTTCCTGCATCCGCTGGACCACGTCAACAACCGCGCGTTCATGCGGCATCTGGAAGGCTGGTCGAAAATCTGCAAGCGGCTCTACATCTGGGATTACACGACCAACTATGCGCATCACGTGCTGCCCCACCCGAACTGGTTCGTCCTGGCGAAAAACATGCGGATTTTCCGCGCCCATTCGGTGAAGGGAATTTTCGAGCAGGGCAACCAGAGCAGCCGGGGCGGCGAGTTCGCCGAACTGAAGGCATGGGTGCTGGCGAAGCTGATGTGGAATCCGGACCTGGACGCCGAGGCCCTGATCCGGGAATTCCTGGCAGGCTATTACGGCGCGGCGGCGGGCCCGATCGGGCGCTATATGCGGCGGGTGCACGGGGCCGCGATGCGCGTGGAACACTACACCGGGTCGCAGTCAATCCGGGCTTGTCTCAAAAAGCGCGACTATCCGGAGGGGAAGACCGGCGCCTATCTCGACTTGAACGCGGAGCCCGAGGCGCCGTGGCTGACGCCGCGGGTGGTACTCGGCGGGCTGGCCGATTTCGCGGACGCGCACCGGCGCGTGAAGGGCGAGCCGGCCCTGGCCGCGCGCGTGGCGCTGGCGAGATTGCCGCTGGAGTATGCGGTGCTGCTGCGGTGGAACGAGATGCGGGCGGCAGCCAGGAAACGGGGCTGGAAGTGGCCGCTGGCGGGAACACGGGTTGCGGCTTTCGCTTCGTTTGAGAAGATCGGCAAGGAAAACGGGATCACGCACCTTGGCGAAGGCTGGACCAAGCGGGATTGGCCCTGGCTGGAGAAGATAGCTAATAGCTAATAGCGGATAGCGAAAAAAGGGACAGAGCAATGGATGAGATTGAGGCTGGACTGAAAATTTCGCTGTCGGGTCCCTCGCGTGAACGCGCGCTGGGGCTGTGCGGGCGGCAGTTGGCCGCGTGGAACGTGACGATGCCGGCGGTCGAGCCGCTGGTGCTTGATTTCGGGCTGGGGGAATTTGAAAAGACCGGCCTGATCGAGTATTGGATCGCCAACGAGATCGAGGCCGGCTACTGCGGCAAGTGGCTCTTCCTTTTCGCCGGGCAGACCTGCCCGCGGCATCACCACCAGACCAAGCTGGAAACCTTTTTCATTTTTCGGGGCACGGTGCGGATGCAGTTCGAGGGGCGCGAGTGGAACATGGCGCCGGGCGAGGTGCTGCGCGTCGAGGCGGGGAAGCCTCACCAGTTCAAGGGGGTGGGTCCGGCGCTTTTGCTGGAAGTTTCGAAACCGTGCGTGGTGGCGGACAATTATTTCGCCGACACCCTCATTCCCATCGGAGGAAATTACCTCCCGAATTCCAGGAAATGATCCGCGTATATATAACCCTGTGAACGCCATTCCGCTAGGAGCTTAACCATGAGCAAGCCTGTGTTTCCAATCCGTCTGTTATAC
>JBIIYJ010000392.1:0-4541 GCA_044346855.1 Kiritimatiellia bacterium | reverse complement strand
CACAGCCACTTCGGGGCTTTGACCCGAACCACCGATATTCCCTCGATATTCCGAGCGGGTTACGGTAGATTTTGCCTCCTAACTCACGCTATGGGATGGCAGTGAATTTGGAATCAAGAATGAATGGGATCCCTCCTTTCATCCGGAACGTTGGTTCAACTCGTCGCCGGATGATGCGAAGTCCTGCTGCCAACTTGAGAAGACGGCCCAGGAATTTCACTGTCAAGGTCTAGAACTGGATCTGCCAATCGTCTGCTGGGGCGAGGACTTCTGGTGGCAAGACAGCTGGAAGATGCGCCCGACGAGACCAAATCCGCTTGTGAAAGATCCTTTTACCTTTCGCAAGAATACCTACCGAGTGTTGTTGACGAGGGGCCGCGAGGGTCTAGTCATTTTTATTCCGCCGGATGACGTCATGATGGAGGCGACGGCGCAAAAACTGATTCGATGCGGGGCCGTTCCGGTAGAAGCGCGTTTTAAGCACGTGGAGTCGCACGTTCGACGCAAACCGGAGCCCTTGCTTCTGCCATATGAGGAAGTTGCCACGGAAGCGTTCAAAACGGCGCTGCCATTGGTGGCCCAACTTGCGGCGGGTCCCGTGGGCGATGGATTCTTCGTCTCTATTTCAGAACAATTTCGAGAGGTTCAATGGATGCGGGTTGATCCATCCATGTGTGGCCCGAACCGGTTCATTGTCCGTGCAACCGGTGATTCCATGGAGCCCGGCATCCAGGAAGGAGATCACTTGGTATTTGAGTATCATCGAACACCTCGCGTCAACGGCCAGGTCGTGATCATCAATATTTCAGAGATGCCTGATGTGGAAGCTAAATCAGCCATCAAAAGGATCTGGCAGAAGGGCCAAAATTGGTTGATCACGTCTGACAATCCAGTTTACGAGCCGATGGCACTGGCGATAGAGCAGGTAAGGTATCCGATATTAGGTGTATTAATCGGAAAACGGGAAGAATTAAGATCAGTTTGAGCCTGCCACGTCAGAAACTGTGGATTTTCTCCTCAAAAACTTCGATTATGGCTGCCTCACCCAAATCCAGCCTTCACGCTTGGCTGCCACCAGATCAACCGGCAGAATGCAGCAACCCTTCAAAAAGCCTGACGCTGCGATCAGACAGACAAAGGCATCCAGGACATTTGCATCGTTGAGCAAAGCAGTTTGATCCATCGGGCCGGCAATCAACCTTGGAACTACAGGCGCAATCAATGCCTATGAGCCGCGTCTTCAATGCCCTTACTTTACCCCCTTCAAACTCCGAATGCGATTCAGAATGAGCCCGTCTTCCCGGGGGTCAAGGCCGAGGCCCTGGCGATAGCGGGCTTCAGCTTTTATGCGATCGATTGTTTTTCCGAAGAAGCCCGCGTGGAGATCGCCCCGATACACTCCGCTGCCGCACGGACAGGGGTCATTTCGGCCGATTTTGTCGTTGCCTGCGGTCATGGTCGCCCCTTTTCGAGAAAAGCCAAGCAATCCCTCCAGTATGAGGGCCAGGAGAGGGGTAAATAAAATCGATCTTTTCAAGCGGCGAGGTGTGCGGATGGTGGCGACCCAAAAAAGAGGATTACGATTAGGATTAGGATTACGATTAGGAGCTGCTGCATCGCGATTATGCCCTGAAGGAACAACTCGCGGATGTTGGAACCGTGTCTTCCGTTCGCCGTGTTCCACCGTGTTATTCTTCTCCGGAACTGCACGGCCCACCAGCGCCAACTTCCATGGCGAGACGGGATTCGGGGGTGTGGGGCTTCCCCACAAAAAAACCTTCTGCATCGCGATTTTGCCCTGAAGGAACAACTCGCGGATGTTGGAACCGTGTCTTCCGTTCGCCGTGTTCCACCGTGTTATTCTTCTCCGGAACTGCACGGCCCACCAGCGCCGACGTCCATCGCATCATGAAAAGCGCCGGAAAGCGTGCGACGCCGGGCTCGTAGCGCCCGGCCTACTTCAACGCGGTTGAGAACGATTTCGAACGGTCCGGGTAGGCCGGGCGCTATGAGCCCGGCATGGCTACAGGGGGGATGAATGCCTGGCGGATGGTGGCGACCCGAAAAAGAGGATTACGATTACGATTAGGATTACGATTAGGAGCTGCTACATCGCGATTATGCCCTGAAGGAACAACTCGCGGATGCTGGAACCGTGTCTTCCGTTCGCCGTGTTCCACCGTGTTATTCTTCCTCCGGAACTGCTACCGGACGATTATCAGGCTTCCGCTTGTTTTCCCCGGCACTCCCAGGAAGGTCACATCCCGGGCCGCATCGTAATAGACTCCGAACGTTTCCCGGAGGGCTTCCGACAACCCCGTCAGATCAAACGTCACCCGCGCGGGGGCGCTCGTCAAACTCTGGAGATAGGCGGTCACATCGCCTTTCATCCGCAGTCCCCAGTAGGGGCGCGAGAGGCTTTCGGGGTCGGCGGCGTAGAGGAGCGCGATTTTCCCGCCCGCGGCAATGGCCAGGGCATTCGTGCCGGCGCCCTTCACGTCCAGTCCCCCGGCGGCTCCGCTCAGCCGGTTCGTCACGGCGCCCGTGGGCCCCACAACCACCCGGTTGCTTACCGTCACATGGGTTCCCTCGAGATACAGCCCGCCCCTGGATCCGCTGTGCTCGTCGCCCACCCAGAGCGTGCCGCCGATGACGGCCGAGCCCGCCGGCAGGGCCAGCGTGCCGCGGCCGTTCACGTTGCTGGAAACAAGCGAATTCCCGATCTGCACGTCGCCCGTCACCACCAGCCCGTCAAGGACGCCATTCGTCAAATCCAGGACCGCCGTCTGGCTTGCGCTGAAATACCCATCATTGTCATTCAAGGCCAGCTGCAACGAGGTCAGCCACCCCTCAAACCGGCCTCCCTCGGGCAATTTCACTTTAGTCAAAAGGGTCGCTGACTGGGAAAGGCTTGATATGCCGATGACCGCCGGGATCGGCGCCTCGGGGCTGCCCAGGATGATCCGCACGCCCGGCGGCAGATTGCTGATGCTCCCGCGGCCGAACCAGGACAGCGTGAACTCGTTCGTCACGGAAAAGGTTTCCAACTGGGAGTCCGGGCCGAAATCCAGCAGGCCGGTGCCAAACAGCATGCCCACGCCCGCCGCGACTTCCAGCTTTCCCGCCGTGAAGTTCGTTACCGAAGCCGGGAGCACCAGCGTTCCGTTGCCGCCCCGGCCTTTTTCCGCGCCCAGCTGCAACTGCGGCAGGTTAACCGCGTTCGGCGCATCGCCGATCTGCACAGCGCTCGCACTCAGATCCACCAGGCCATACAGGCCGGACCCCTGGCCTGTGCTGGAATTGTTTCCGATTTTCAAGTGGGTCAGCCAGGCCCGGAAGGCGCCGTTCGTGAGAGCGAAAGAAGCCGTTGCGGGGCCGCCGGCGGAGCACCCCACCGACATGGAGGCCGGCTGCCCGGATTGCCCCACTTGAACCGTTACCCCCGTGGGAAATCCGATCAGCAACGCGCTCCCCACATTGCCCATGGAAAACTCGTTGCTGACGATCAGCGTCTTCAGCTGGGAATTGGCGCCGAGGTTCAGCGTCCCGTTTCCCGACGAGGACCCGGAGCCGGCGCCCAGCTCAAAGATGCCCACGGTGATATTGGTGATGGCCGGCGGCAAGTTCATCACGCCCAGGCCCGATCGTCCCTTATCCCCGCCGATTCGGAATTCATGCACCATCACCGCGTTGGTCGCCTCCCCGATCTGGACGCTGGTGCTGGCCAGGTCCAGAACACCGGTTGCATTGCCGCCGCCTGTATTCAGATTGCAGCCAACCCTCAAGGAGTTCAGCCAGGCCGTGAAGGAACCGTTGGTCAGCGCCAGTGTGCCGAACGCGCCGACGGCGACGTGGGTGCAGCCTATGGCCATGGATGCCGGCGCCTCCGGCCTTCCCGCCGTGACGTGCACGCCGGTTGGCCAGCCGGTCAGCGTGCCCTGGCCATTGCCCCCGACATAAAGGTGAGTGCGCGTGGTGAACCGCGTCAGTTGCGAGTTCGCCCCGAAGTCCAGGGTCCCCCGGCCCAGCGCCGATTGCCCATAACCCATTTCGAACAGGTTGACCGTTAGTTCCGTCAGGGAGGGGGGCAGCCGAAGGATGCCCGCGCCGCCGCGGCCTCTGCCGCCGCCGATCACCAGGTCGCCTGAAAGCCGCAGCACATTGTCGGTCTCCCCCTGGCTGATGGTTGCGCCGCTGAGATCCGCGTCCCCTTCCATCAGGGATGTTTGTCCGGATGTTATATGCCCCACCCAAAGGTTGCTCGCATTCAGGGCATTGACGGCGCTCGCGAGGCGCAGAATATTGTTCGGGCGCGTTCCTGTGAGCGTTGCAAAACCCACGCGAAGGCTGGCGGCGGAACCGGCGGTGCCCAGTTGCACCGTCCCCCCCTCCAAAGCCGCCCAGCAATTGCTCCGGGAGTCGCCCACCGTCAGGAAGCCGCCGGCGATCACCAGCGTTTTACCGGGCGCCACCTGCGTCGTGTGCGCCAGCGCGTTGGTGTTTTCATATTTGATGGTCGTGACCGACCAGTCGTCGTCCAC
>JBIIYJ010000391.1:0-4544 GCA_044346855.1 Kiritimatiellia bacterium | reverse complement strand
CGTCCTGATTTGGGCCGCCACCGCCCCGTCCGGTCCCGCGATGCATGTTTCCAGTTCCACGTCCAAGGGGGCGAGCGTGTTGTCGACCGTGGTGTCGATCCGGACGGCCGCGGAGTCGGCCGAGACGGCCGGCGTGGTGACGCGCGTGCCCCAGTGGGCCACGTGGACGGGGGAGAGTGTGACAAGGCGGACGTGGCGGAAGATTCCGGCGCCGGGGTACCAGCGCGAGGCGAGCGGCTTGTTGTCCACCGAAACCGCCAGCAGGTTTTCGCCGGGTTGGACGAGGGCGGTCAGGTCGAAGGCGAACGAGGCGTAGCCGAAGGGCCAACTGCCGGCGGGCCGGCCGTTGCAGAAAACGCGGCTGTGGCTCATGACGCCGTCGAATTCAATGCGGACCCGCCGGGAGCGCACGTCGGCGGGGAGGTTGAACCGGAGGCGGTACCACGCCTTGCCCGCGTGGGGGAGGCCGCCCGTGCGGCCGGTGTGGGGGCGCTGCCTGCGCTCGCCGTCCTCGAGGATGGCCGTGTACTGGATGTCGTTTTCGCGGTCGAAGGGGCCGGTGATGGCCCAGTCGTGAGGCACCCGGACCGATTCCCAGGCGGCGTCGTCGAAGGCGCATTGGGCCCAGCGGGGGTCGTCGCCGCGGCTGAATTTCCAGCCGGTTTTGAGGGTTAGCGTCTGGCGGGCGGCGGATGGGGTCATGAAACGGGCCTCCTTGGACGACCTTTATCTGTGTCGTGAGCGCTGCCGTAATCGAGATCGTGATCGAGATCGACCCCGCGTGCGTTGATGCCTTATTTGGTCGCCAACTTGCGGCCCAGCGGCCGGCTGATGAGCATCTTCAGCTTCGACGTCGGGCATACGAGTTTCCTTGCCAGGACATCGTCTTCCGAAAAGCGCGCCATGAGGATTTCGCCATCGACGGAGCGGTTGCGGTCGTAGGAAACGACCAGCGTGCCGTCGGCCGCCTGGCAGCCGTCGGGGTAGGAGATGCCGGCCCGTTCGTCGAGCACAAGGCCGCCTTTCCACGTCAGGCCGTCGTCGTCCGAAAGCCACGCGCTGAGTTGCACGCGGCCCTGGTGGGCGTCCAGCGCGTCCCCGTGCTTGACGAGCAGCAGGCGGCCCGAGGCGAGGCGACGGAGGTGGAAGCGCGCGTTCGGATGCTGGACGCCGGGAACGTCGGCCGGCGCGGTCCAAGTGCGGCCGGCGTCGGACGAGGTGCACTGCATGAGACCCTTCCTGGTGCGGGCGAGGAGCCAGAGCGTCCCGTCCCGGCGTTCGACGGTCATATGCTCGTGCCAGTCGGGGTTCGGAAATTGGATGGCCGCACGCCGCTGCCAGGTGGCGCCCTTGTCGGCGGAGACGAACAGGTTCGCGCCGCGCAGCGGGTCCAGTTCCGGAAAGGCGCCCGAGAACGCCCCGAGGCCGGCGTTCTGGTTGAGTGAGATCGGGAGGAGCCATTCGCCGTTCGAGAGCACGGTGGGCTTGTTCAGCATGACGCCGTGCCAGATGCGGCGCGGCGCGGACCAGACGGGCTGATCGGCGTCGGGATTGTCGCAGACCACCGCCCACACCCCGGCGCGGCCGTCGAACATGTGCATGGACTGGTCGAAAAAGAGCCACAGGCGGCCCAGGTGGTCGTTCCAGAGGGTGCCCACCAGGATGCTGCGGTCCATTGGAAGGGTGGGCGAGTGCGAGTCCAGGACGAGTCTCGGTTTCGACCAGGTGTCGCCGTTGTCATCGCTGGTGGCCAGGACGAAGAAGGCTTTCGGGCTGTCGCCGCCCCCGACCCAGCAGGCCCAGAGCCGTCCGCCGGTGGTGCGCTCGATGCCGATCGTCATGCCGTAGTCGAGCCGGTCGAAGTCATAGGCCGGCAGCGGGGAGGTGTTCAGGGTGGGGGGGATGAGCGCGAGGTCGGCGATGCGCCGCAGGAGGTCGAGTTCGAATGCTCGAACGTCGGCGGGGCTCATGGCGGCGAACCGCGCTTCGGGCGTGTCGGCAATGCAGGCGTTTGGTTTGGTAGTCATTGTCTCTCACCCTCGCCGCGACAGGGGCACGGCCAGTCACCGTGCTGCGGCCTCAGGCACCGGGTACCAGGGCCTGGCTTCGGAGCTGCCTTTGTTACTGATTTGGTTCGGACTTGCGGCCCCAGTTGTGGCAGCTCCGGCGCCAGGCGCGGTACCCGGTTGCCAGTCACCCTCGCCGCGACAGGGGCACGGCCAGTCACCGTGCCGCAGCGACGCAGGAGCCGCGGCTCTGGTGACTGGCACCCCCGACAGGGATTGAACCTGCGACCTAGTGATTAGGAATCACTCGCTCTGTCCAACTGAGCTACGGGGGCACGGCAATCTCTAATACTAACTGAATCGGGTTGCCGAATCAAGGCCGGGGTTTTCGGGGTAAGGCCACGCTTGCAAACAAGCGAGTGTTGCGATAAGATGACAATAGGGAGTGGGGAGTTGAAGGGAGCTTATGAAATCCCAGATTGACTATCCATCGCCAAACGGAGCGGGCCCGGGTCGCGAGGCCGGGGAGTCCGAGGAAGTATTCCGGGCAATTTTCGAGCAGTCCATGGACGGGATGCTGCTGGCCGATTCCGAAACCAGGCGGTTTGTCCGATCAAACCGGAGCATCCAGAGGCTTCTGGGATACACCGGGGAGGAATTGCTGGGGTTGTCCGTGGCCGATATCCATCCGCCCGCGCAGTTGACCCGGGTGCTCGACCAGTTTGAACGGCAGGCTGAGGGCATTATAGGGGGCGGTCCCGACACGCCGGTGCGGCGCAAGGACGGCTCGGTGTTTTATGCCGATATCAGCGCGACGCCCATCCGACTCAAGGGGCGGAATTACCTGCTAGGCACCTTTCACGACATCTCAGAACACAAGCACGTGCTGCAGGCGTTGCGCGATAACGAACACAAGTACCGCACGCTGTTCGAATCGGCCGACGACGCCATCCTGTTGATGGACCGGGACCGGTTCATCGATTGCAATGCCCGGACGCTGACGCTGTTCGGTTGCACCCGGGAGCAGATCATCGGCGCGGCACCCTACCGCTTTTCCCCGCCGACCCAGCCGGATGGCCGCAATTCCACGGAGATGGCCCGTGAGAAAATCGACAAGGCTGTCAACGAAGGGCCCCAGTTTTTTGAATGGGATCATTGGCGAGCTGACCAGACCCCGTTCGCCGCCGAGGTTAGCCTGAATCGCCTGGAATTGGGCGGGAAGCTCCTGCTCCAGGCTATCGTGCGGGACATCTCCCGGCGCAAGAGGGGGGAAGCGCAACTGAAGGAAAGCCTCTTTTTCCTTACTCGGGCCCAGGAGGTGGCGCACATGGGCTCCTACAAATACGACCTGCTTACGGGGCTCTGGACAGGTTCCCCGCAGCTGGACGAAATATTCGGGATCGGGCCCGATTATCCCCGGGACTTGGCGGGCTGGGAGGCGTTGCTGGCCCCCGTCGATCGGCAGAGGATGAGCCGGTACATGTCCCGTTATGTACTGGCCGAACGGAATCGGTTCGACAAGGAATACCGGATTGTCCGCCGGTCAGACGGCCAGGAACGCTGGGTCAGCGGCCTGGGCGAGTTGACGGCCGACGCTTCGGGCAAGCTGCTGATGATGATCGGGACCATCCAGGACATCACCGAGCGCAAGGAGGCGCAGAACAGGCTCCGCCAGATCGCCATCGAACTGGTGCGATCCAACCGCGACCTGGAGCAATTCGCCTATGTCTCTTCGCATGACCTGAAAGAGCCTCTCCGGATGGTCACGGGTTTCATGAGCCTGCTGAAGGACCGATGTCGGGGCAGCCTTGACGAGACGGCCCTGGAATACATCGGCTACGCCGAGGAGGGGGGGATGCGGATGCAGCGGCTGGTGGAAGATCTGCTGGCCTATTCCAGGATCGGGCGGAACAGCCTGGTCGAGCCTGTCGACATGGATATGGCCGCGGACGAGGCCCTGAAGAACCTCCGGGCGCCCATTGCCGAAGCGGGCGCCGTTATCACGCGCGAGCCCCTGCCGGTGGTGCAGGCCGGCCATCTCGAGATGATCCGCCTTTTCCAGAACCTGATCGGGAACGCCATCAAGTTCCGCCGCGAGGGGGTGGCTCCGGTCATTCACCTGGCCGCCCGCCGCGAGGGCGGCCGCTGGCTGTTCCAGGTGAAGGACAACGGCATCGGCATCGCCCCGGAATACCGCAAGCGGGTGTTCCTGATTTTCCAGCGCCTGCACGTGCCCGAGAAATATCCGGGCACCGGGATCGGGCTGGCCATCTGCAAAAAGATCGTGGAGCGCCATGGCGGGAAAATCTGGGTGGATTCGAATGAGGAGGGCGGGTCCACGTTCTGTTTTACGATCGGCGGGGCGGATAAGAATAGCTGATAGCTGATAGCTGATAGCGGAACTCGCCCCTGCATTGTATCTCCGTATGGCTGTTGCACGAATGGCATACGGAGGGCGGAGTTCCACGACGCCTCAGGCGCATGTCAGGCGCAAGTCAGGCGCAAGGCTGGCGCAACGCTGACGCATGAGGGCTCGCG
>JBIIYJ010000390.1:0-4560 GCA_044346855.1 Kiritimatiellia bacterium | reverse complement strand
CGCCGGCAGGCCGCGGCCTGGCTGCTCCTGGCGCTGTCGCTCACGATCTCCCCGGCCGTCCGGGGCGTCAAACTCTACCGGACCCAGGCCCGAATGACCTTCCGGGCGGACGCCGCCGCGCTGGCGAAGCGGGCGGATTTCGCGGGCGCCCCGATCGCCTCCAATCGGGAATGGGCCAGGACCCTCTACCTCGCCTACCACCTCGACGCGCGCTATTACGGCCAGAACGGGCTGACGCCCGACAGCGGGCTCCTGCCCGCCCTCGCCCGGCTGGGCATCCGCTATTATTTCCTCTGGAACGGCTCGGAGGCGGAACAGGCGCGGCTCCTGCCCTTCCCGGACGTATCGGGCGGAACGCTCCCCAGGCTCCGGGTCTACCGGCTCGATGAAAAAACCCTCGAGGCGGCCGCGGCGGCCATAAGCCCTTCTGTACCTATTACAGAAACACCACCGCCGGCCCGGCGCAAGGCGCGGCGGATCGACCGGGAGGCGGAGGAGAACGACGACGACTGAGGATCGCCCGCCAAAGGCTACCCGTTCCGGAACAGGGCGACCTGGTGGATGAACAGCGGGCGGCGGCGGACCACGGCCGGCAGCTCGATAAGCGCAAAATCCGTCAGGTTCCCGTGGGCGGAGGTTCGCTTCTGCGTCAGCCGGACGGCCTCGAGTATTTTCATGACCCAGTCCCAGTCCGGATGGGGGGACGACAGCAGGATCAGCCCGCCCGGCCGGCAGAGCGCCCGCAGCGCCGCCAGGCAGTCCACGTGCTCGATCACCTCCAGCGCGACCACCGCGTCGAACGACCCGGCCGGGATGCCCCAGCGCCGCCAGCCGTTGATGTCGCCCACGAAATCGGCGGGGGGCACGATGTCGGCCGTTTTGACGTTGTACCCCTTTTCGCGCAAGCGGGCGGTGAACCAGCCCGAGCCGGCCCCGACCTCCAGCACCGAGCTCCCCGGCCGGAGGTGCTTCAGCAACAGGTCCAGCTTGCGCCGGCGGCTGATCTCGCTGAGCAGGGGCTGCCTCATCTCACGCGCCCGCCCCGGGGCGCCACTTGCGCACCTCCGCCATCAGGGCGGAGGCGATCTCGGCCTCGGGCACGCGCGCCACCTGCTGGCCGCGGACATAAATCACGCCCGTGCCGTCGCCGCCCGCGGCCGCGATGTCGGCCTCCTTCGCCTCGCCGGGCCCGTTCACGACGCAGCCCATCACGGCCACGCGGGGATGGGGGCCGGGATGGGTCCGGCAGAACACCTCCAGCTCCGCCTCCACGCGCGCGGCGATGCCGGCCACGTCGATGCGCGTGCGGCCGCAGGTGGGGCAGGCGGTGATGCTGGGGCCCGGCGCCCGAAGGCCCAGGCTCCGGAGCAGCTCCAGGCCCACCTGAACCTCCCGCACCGGCGTATCCGTGAGCGAGACCCGGATCGTGTCGCCGATCCCCTCGGCCAGCAGGAGGCCGATGCCGAGGGTCGAGCGGACCGTGCCGGCCAAAAACGTGCCGGCCTCCGTCACGCCCAGGTGCAGCGGGTAATCCGTCTTCTCGGCCAGGAGCCGGTAGGCCGCCACGGTCCGGGGGACGTCCGAGGCCTTGACGGAAATCTTGATCTCGCGGTAATCGGCCTCTTCCAGCAGGCGCACGTGGCCCAGCGCGCTTTCCACCAGCGCTTCCGCCGTCGGGCCGCCGTGCTTCGCCAAAATCTCTTTCTCCAGGGAGCCGCCGTTGACGCCGATGCGGATGGGCACCCGCCGCTCCCGCGCGGCCCGCACCACCTCGCGCACCCGCTCCGCGCTCCCGATGTTGCCGGGATTGATCCGCAGCCCGTCGACGCCCGCCTCCAGCGCCATCAGCGCCAGCGTGTGCCGGAAATGAATGTCCGCGATGACCGGAATGGGGCTGTCCCGCCGGATGGCCGCCAGGGCGCGCGCGGCATCCTCGTCCGCCACGGCCACGCGGATGATGTCGCAGCCGGCCTGCGCCGCCGCGCGGACCTGGGCCGAGACGTCCGCCGCCTGCCGCGTGTCGATCTTGGCCATCGTCTGGACCGTCACGGGAGCGCCCCCGCCCACGGCCACGGTCCCGACCTGGATCCGCCGCGTCGGCCGGCGGGGCGCGGGGAAGGCGCTCATGGCTTGGCGCCCGCGGCCGGGGCGTCCTTCATCATGCCCATGACTTTGCGGATCAGCTTCAGGTCCCGGAAGGTGAGCAGCACGATCAGCGAGATCAGGACGATCGCGAAGAAGTTGATCAGGAAGCGCATCACCTTCTCGCTCGGGGCGCGCCGGGTGATGCCTTCGTAGAGGGCGAAGACGATGTGGCCCCCGTCGAGGACGGGAATCGGCAGCAGGTTCAGGATCGCGAGGTTGATGTTCAGGAAGCGCGCGAACCCGATCAGCATGAGGAACAGGTTGAACTTGGCGTAGAGCCAGAAGGCGGTGAAGATGCTCACCGGGCCGCCGATGCCCTTGGCCGCGTTCCCCGCCTGCTTCGGCGTCACCAGCGCCTTGAGCAGCCGGAAGATGCCCGTCACGTCCTGGGTGATCTGCTCGAGCGGAGTCCCCGTGGGCGAGGCGAACTCGATTCCCATGCGGATCTGGTTGTCGTCGGGGTCGCGCGCCGGCGTGACCGTCAGCTCCACGCGGGCGCCCTTGCGCTCGACGGTCATCGCCGTGGGCTGCCCCTCCCGGCCCTGGACCATGTCGATCAGATGACCGCGGCCCGCGACCACCTGGCCGTTGAACGACTTGATGACATCGCCCATCGCCACGCCCGCCTGCTGCGCCATCGAATCCGGCCGCACCCGGCCCACGCGGCAGACCGAGCCGGCTTCCACGCCCTCGAGCATGCGGATGTTGAACAGGTTGGCGTTGGTGCTGGTCAGCAGGGTCATCCCGGCCTCCACCCCGTCCGCCCGCCGCACGCGCAGTTCGACCGACTCGTCGAGCGAGCAGATCTGGACCAGGTCGTTCCAGGTTTTCACCGACTGCCCGTTGGCGGAGAGCACGATGTCGCCGGCCCGCAGCCCGCCGGCATAGGCCACGGTGTTCGTCTCCACCCCGCCCACCACGGCGCCTTCCAGCCCCATGGGATGGCGGTCGGCGGCGTAGACGATCCAGGCCAGCAGGAACGCGAAGACGATGTTGCCGGCCGCGCCGGCCAGCGACACCGTGATCTTTTTCCAGACCGCGATCTTCGGCAGCTTGCGCGGGACCTTGTCCTGCCCCTCGCCCTCCTGGACCGACTCCATCCCCGTGGGATCGAGCTGGGGGAGGACCACGTAGCCGCCCAGCGGGATGATGCCCACGCGCAGCACCAGCGAGCCGATGGTCTTCTTCCAGAGCGCGGGCCCGAAGCCGATGGAAAACACGTCCACGACAAGCCCGCAGAGCTTGGCGGCCAGGAAATGGCCGAATTCGTGGACGAACACGCTGAGCCCGAAAAAGAGCACGACGATCAGGACCGCGTAGACATTCGACACGATGGCCTGCAAGATGGTCCCGTCCATTCAACACCCGCTTTCGCCCCCGCCGGGGGTCTGGTTACATGGTTTTAACGATCGATTCCGCCTCGCGGCGGGCCCAGGCGTCCGCTTCCAGAATATCGCCCAGGGAGGGGTGCGTCCGGTTGCCGTGGCGCTCCATGACGGACCCCGTCAGGCGCCAGATTCCCGCGAATGGGATGCGCTTGTCAAGAAATTGGTTCACGGCCACCTCGTTGGCCGCGTTCATCACGGCCGGCAGCGTGCCGCCCGCCCGGCCCGCCGCGATGGCCAGGCCGAGGCAGGGAAAGCGCCCCGCCGGCGGCTCGTGGAAATGCAGGGCGCCCAGCTTGCCCAGCTCCAGGGGCTTGAGCCCCCCGTCCAGCCGCCGCGGCCAGGTGAGGGCGTGCTGGATCGCGAAGCGCATGTCGGGCGGCCCCATCTGCGCCAGCAGGCTGCCGTCGACGAACTGGACCAGCGAATGGACCAGGCTCTCCGGGTGCAGCACCACCTCCATCCGCTCCAACGGCACGTCGAAGAGCCAGCGCGCCTCGATCAGCTCCAGCCCCTTGTTCATCAGCGTGGCGGAGTCGATGGTCACCTTGCGCCCCATCCGCCAGCGCGGGTGGTTCAGCGCCTGCTCGACGGTGACCGTCTCGAAATCGACTTCCGGCCGCGCGGCGAAGGGGCCCCCGGAGGCGGTGAGGATCAGCTTGCGCACCTCCTCGGGCTTCGCGCCGTCCAGGCACTGGAAAATGGCGCTGTGCTCGCTGTCCACCGGCAGCAGCCGGGCCCCGGTCCGCCGGCAGGCCTCGGTCACGATCTCGCCACCGCCCACCAGCACCTCCTTGGTCGCCAGCGCCACGGAAATGCCCTTGTTTACCGCCGCCAGGACGGGCTGGAAGCCGGCCATGCCGACCACGGCGCAGAGCACCATGTCCGCCCCGTCCAGCGTGGCCAGCTCGACGAGCCCCTCCTGGCCGGAGCGGACGCGGAGGCCGGCCGGGGCCGCGGCGGCGCAGGCGCGGGCCGCGGCGGGATCCTCCACCGCCAGCTCCTTCACGCCCAGCCGGATCGCGGTGTC
>JBIIYJ010000115.1:0-14976 GCA_044346855.1 Kiritimatiellia bacterium | reverse complement strand
TGCTGGTGCTGGCCGCGCTGGCCTTCATCTTCGGCCTGCTCTGGCGGCACCGGGCCAGGCCGCACGACGCCCAGTCGGCCGACGAGCATGTGGAGGCGGCGCATGCCGGCGAGTCGGGCCTGCACCTGTCCTACGTGGGCGTGGCCTGGGTCATGATCTTCACGGCCATGTTCGTGCAGCGCCCCCTGCAGACCTTCTTTCCCGCGCTGAGCGCCAAGGCGGGCGTGGCGGCGGCCCTGGTGGGCATCCCGCTGTTCGTCCACATGTTCCTCCAGGCGGTGGGCGGGGGCTTCATGGTCAGGGCCCGCCGCTGGCTTTACCGGTCCGACGTCCTGGCCGCCGTGCAGTTGCTGGCGGCCGTCCTGCTGGCCGTGCTCTGGCTGATTCCGTCCTATTGGGTCGCGTCGGTCGGCATCGGCCTTCTGGGCGCCTGGGCCGGCTTCATGTATTTTTCGGCTGTGTTCTACGCCTCCAACGCCGGCAACCGGTCGCGCAATATCGGGATCAACGAGTGCCTGGTGGGCCTTGGCTCCTTCGCCGGACTCTTCGTGAGCGAATGGTTCATGACCCGGTTCGGGGATCCCAACAGCATGTACGCCGTCTGCGCCGTCGCCATTGTAATCTCCGTCGCCGTGCAGATGCTGCTCGCCCGCCGGGGTTCCCGAACTGACCACTGAGTGGACGGGGTGGACGAAGTGGACGGGGTGGACAGAGTGGCCACTGATCCAGTCACTGATCCTTCGCTATCAGCTATCAGCTATCCGCTATTCCTCACCCCGTACAGGTGCGCGTCCCGAAGAAATAGGCGCAGCTTGATTGTGCGCCCCGCCAGTTCGCTCAGGCTCTTGCCGGATTTCCAGCCCGGCTTGATGTAGAGCTCTTTGCCCATCGCGGTGTTCCCGGTGTAGGGGATGGCGTCGGCTTTCGCGAAGCCCTCGATCGGCCGCCCCTCCGCGTCGAGCACCTCGGCCAGGAGCTGGCCGTGCGCGTAGGCCGGGTGGGACTCCAGGTCCCGGCGGGTGTCCGCATTGACCAGCAAGTCCCCGCCCGGCCAGGCGAACGGCGGCGTCAGCAGCCAGCCCTCGCGCTCCCCCGCCCGCAGGGAGGCGAAGCCGTCCGCCCGCAGCAGGGCGAGGCCGATCCCCCCGTGGTTGAGGGGGTAGGGGACATTGTGCGCCCCGCTGCGGCCGGAATAATAGAACCATAAATGATTATCCCGGCGGATGGGGTCGTTGGCGGACAGGTTGATCCAGGTGTCGTCGAACGCCCCCGCCGCCCCCCGCGCCAGGAACGGCGGCCGGGTCCGCGGCCGGCTCCAGGTGCGTCCGCCATCCCGGCTCCAGGCCAGCTCGGTGTCGAGCTTGTCCGGCGCCATTTCCATCCGCTCGATGCCGCCGAGCAGGAGCCCGGGATATGAAAAGGGGACAAGCGAATAGATTTCGCGGTCCGGCGGATCCTCGGCATCGCGGGTCATCACCAGCTCCGGCTTGCTCCAGCCCAGCAGGTCGTCGCTCTCCGAGCGCCAGACCACGCGCCCCTTGGGGTTCGAAACGCGCGCCCGGCCGAAGACGACGAACCGGCCGTCCCGGCGGACGGGCAGGGCGTTGAACCGGTCGCCCCAGTTGAGCACCTTGCCGGGCGCCATCTTCTCCCAGCGGTTCCCGTCGCGGGACCGCGCGGCGAAAATGCCCCCTTCCTTGTGGGCGGAGAGCATGTCGTAGTACAGCATCTTGAGCGGCCACTCGGCGTCCGCGGGGTCGTCGATGACGGTGAGGTCGTCGATCAGCCCGGTGGGATCCTCGGAGCGCAGGAAGGCGTTGGGGGGAAGGCCGGACCCGGCCCCGAAGAGACTGAGGTCGGGTTTTTCCCAGTGGACGCCGTCGTCGCTGACCGCGTAGCAGGCGTAAGGGCGCGGCTGGCGGCTCCAGGCCAGGTACCACATGTGGAACCGCCCCCCGCGGAAGAGGACGCTGCCGAACAGGATGGGGCAGGCGCCCCCGGCGGCAGGCTCGGCCCGCAGGACCGGCTCGGGGTATTTGCGGGGCGCGTGCCAGGTGCGGGTGAGGAAGGCGCTGTCGGCCATCCAGGTGTCATCAAGAAACAGGCAGGGATCGGACGTCATGGTCGGTTACCTCCGCCCCCCAAGATGCCCGATTCGCGGCCGGGATGCCAGCCTTTATGCGCGTTTCGAATTGACGCCGGAAACGATTCTGGGTCTACTGGCCCGATGGACATGGAATTCAAACCCGGTTTCGAAGCCGTCCGCGCCCGCTGGTCCCGATTCTGGAAGGGCGAGGTTTTCGACACGCCCATGCTCTGGTGCCAAGTCCCTAAAAGCGGTACGCCGGCGCCATATCCGAACGGGCTGACGTTCCGCGAGGGCCCTCTTGAGCCGGCCCTGGAAGGGGCCGAGGCCTGGGCGGGGAGCTATGCGTTCATGGGCGACGCCATCCCGTTCATCAGCCCCCAGTTCGGGCCGGACCATTTTTCCCTGCTGCTGGGGGCCGGTCTCAAGGTCCACCCCGAAAGCCCCCGCACCGGCTGGGTGATTCCCTGCGTCCGCGACTGGGACGACGCGCCTCTGGAGGTGGAGTGGAACGGCTACTGGTGGACCCGCACGATCGAGTGCCTGCGCGCCATGCGCCAGCGTTTTGACGGCCGGCTGATCGTGAACCCGCCAAATCTCCAGGGCGGGCTCGACTGCCTGTGCGCGCTGCGCGGCGTGGAGCCGCTGCTCATGGACCTCATCGAGACCCCGGAAAAAATTGACGCCGCCATCGTCCGGGTTAACCGCGCTTTCGACGCCGCCCTGAACGCGCTTTATGCCGAACTGGACCTGCCGCGCTACGGCAACTCCACGCGCCACGGCATGTTCTGCGAGGAGCCGGCCGGGCTTCCGCAATGCGATTTTTCCTGCATGATCAACGCGGAGATGTTCCGGCGCTTCGCCCTCCCCGCCATCGACCACGAGGCCAAGGCGTTTGCCCAAGCGGAATATCACCTCGACGGACCCGGCGCCATCCGGCACCTGGAGGACATCTGCGCGATCCCTGAAATCTCCATCATCCAGTGGCAGCCCGGCGCCGGCGCGGGCGAGCAGAAGGACTGGTGGGACCTGCACATGAGAATCGACGCGCTGGGGAAGGGGCAGATGCTCCACCGGACCGATCACCGTTTTCTCGTGAAAGCCTGGCGCGAGTTCAGGCAGCGGAACCAGTTCTTCAGCACCAGCGCAAAGACGCAGGACGAAGCCGAGAGGCTGTTGGATGATTTGAGGCGCGTGAATCGATCTAATTAACGATTTTTTAGCACTATTCGAATAAAGTGTTATTATAAGTGTCTAGTCGACTAGACTTTTATGCCTTACCGGGCCAGTGCGTCTTCGATCGCCTTGCGCAGGGCCGGGTCGTCCGGCTTGGTCCGGCTTCCGAAGCGGTTGAGGATCCGGCCATCCTTGCCGATCAGGAACTTGTTGAAGTTCCAGGCGATGGCCCCCGGGAAGTCCGGGTTGGTTGATTTGTCCGTCAGGTATTTGTAGAGCGGGTGCATGTCGTCGCCCTTGACTGAGATCTTGGCGAACATCGGGAAGGTGACGCCGTAGGTCAGGGTGCAGAACTGTTTGATCTGTTCGTCCGTCCCTGGTTCCTGTCCCAGGAAGTTGTTCGCGGGGAAGCCCAGCACGAGGAAGCCGCGCGGCGCGAATTCCTTGTAGAGCGTCTCGAGGCCGGCGTATTGGGAGGTGAAGCCGCATTTGCTCGCCACGTTCACGACCAGCAGCACCTTGCCCGTGTAACTGCCAAGCGACACATCCTGGCCCTCGATGTTTTTCAGGGTGAACGAATGGACGTTGGTCATGGTTTCCCCCTTGGCCTGCGCCCCGGCCAGCAGGATCAGGCCGGCCGTCAGCGCGGTTAGCAGTCGTTTCATGGTTGCCCTTGTTGTTGGTTTGCTTCGATAGATTAGCGCGCCCCGGGTGTTTGCGCAATGCCAACCTGCACCTGAAGGCAAAGCCGTATTGCGTTGAGGGCGTAATTCGGTTAAATAAGAAAACGGACTTCAGGATAAGGAAAGACGCATGACCTTGCATGTCACGCTGAGCGGCGCGCGATTGAAGCGGGAGCAGGGGCTGCCCGGCCGGTGGCCTGTCTCTTACGGGGTCGGCTGCGTCATGCAGGCCGCGCCCGAGAAAATCCTGGTGATCGCCAACCGCCGCGTGGTCCGCATGCCGGTGGTGGATTTCGAGGACGGCGCCGACGGCTTCGTGGTCGGCTCCCCTGCGGAACTCGGAGCCGCCCGGCCCGTGCCGCTCCTGCGGACCGAGGAGATTGTCGATCCCGAAAACGGCGTCCCCCTTTGGAATGTCGGGTTCCTGGTGACGGGTTCCTTTGTCCCGCTGGGCGCGAAGCTGGCCGACGGCCGGCCCCATCCGGGGGCGGGAACGGGCTTCGCCCTCGCCACCTACATGGCGATTCCCCAGTCGTACGATCGCGTCCTTCCCCGCCATTTCCGCAAGACCAACGAACTGATCCAGCTCCGGTATGACGGCTCGCAGCTGACGGTCGCCGGGCGGTTCCGGTTCGAGGGCTACGGGCTTGTTCCCGATCTTGAAATCCGCATGCACGCGCTGAATTGCGGTGTTCCGGACGGGGCCGACATGCTGACGGGTCTCGTGGTCAGCCCGATCGTGAAGGAAGGGCTGACGCCGCCTTATAAGATCCCCATCGAGCATCCCCAGGCCCATGCCGTGTTCGGACTCAACAGCGGCTGCGCCTGCTGCCGCTGGCGCTTCGACGGAACGCGCTGGACCCCGGCCGGGGTGACCAAGGTGACGCCGCCCGACCTCTCGGTCGAGCCCTCCCTGGTGCGGGACCTCGACGGCGCGCTCCTGATGTCGGTCCGCGGCAAGGGGCTCCGGGAGCCGCCCGGAGTGGTGCACGACGGCCTCGAAAACACGTATGAGCATTTCCGGGTCTACCGGTCGACCGATAATGGCGCCACGTGGAACCAGCACCTGCACCTGCCGCGCATGCGCAACGCCACTCCGGTGGTGCTGAACCGGACAGCCGGCGGCAAGCCGTTCCTGGCGGCGAACCCGTACTGTGAGGAGCTCAACGCGCAGGGCCGCCGGATCGGCTCCACCTTCCTGCGCAACACGCTCAGCCTCTGGCCGCTGACGCCCGACCGGCGCGGGGTGGAGGCGCCCGTGGACGTGTTGGACTGCACCCGGCGGTTCGGGCCGCCCCGGCCCGAGGGGGGAGCCCGCTGGAATGCGGATCATCCGGTCGGCAACATCGTGCGCCTGGCGGACGGCCGCTGGCGCAGCCTGCTCTGCTTCCGGCTGGCCGACGGCGCGCTGAACATCGGCGGCCAGGATGCGCCCGAGCCGGGCGGCCTGTGGATCGAGGAAGTCACGGACGAGGGCGAAACGCCTGTTCCGATGTGGCAGTTTTAAGGAGAAGAGGAAATGGACTTCAATCGGAATCGGTCCCAGTACGAGGCGCGCCTTTCCCGGACTGCCTCCTGCCGGCTGGGGGGCGGGAAATTCGTGGCCCCGGAGCGCGTGGTGGAACTGCTCACCGGCCTGCTGCGGCCGGGCGACCGCGTCTGCGTGGAGGGGAACAACCAGAAGCAGGCCGATTTCTTCGCCCGCGAGCTGGTCAAGCTGGACCCCGCCCGCGTGCACGGGCTGCACATGGTCCAGTCCTCCCTCGTCCTCCCCGAGCATCTGGAGCTGTTCCGCCGGGGGATCGCGGACCGCGTTGACTTCGCGTTCTCGGGCCCCCAGGCCAAGGGGCTGTACAACCTGGTCCAGTCCCGCCAGGTGAAGATCGGCGCCATCCACACCTACCTGGAGCTGTACGCGCGCTATTTCATGGACCTGTATCCCCAGGTGAGCCTGGTGGCGGCGGAGTCGTGCGACGAGCAGGGCAACCTGTTCACCGGATTCAACACGGAAGACACCCCGCTCATCTGCGAGGCGACCAAGTTCCGCCACGGCGTGGTGCTGGCGCAGGTTCGGCAGAAAGTCGCCAGGCTTCCCCGCGTGGATATTCCCGCGGACCAGGTCGACTTTATCGTCGAAACGGGCTCGGCCGGCTTCATCGAGCCGCTCTTCACGCGCGATCCGGCCACCATCAGCGACCTGCAGATCCTGATGGGCATGATGATCCTGAAGGGGATCTACAAGCCCTACGGGGTCCAGCGGCTCAACCACGGGCTGGGATTCGCCACGGCGGCGGTCGAACTGCTGCTGCCCACCTACGGCGCCGAGCTGGGGATGAAGGGAACCTGCTGCAACCGGTGGATCCTGAACCCCCACCCGACCCTGATCCCGGCCATCGAGGCGGGCTTCATCGACCACATCCACATGTTCGGCGGCGAGCCGGGCATGGAGGACTATGTGAAGGCGCGGTCCGACATCTTCGGCGGCGGGCCGGAAGGGGAGCCGCGCAGCAACCGGTGCACGGCCCACATGGCCGGGCTGTACGCGGTGGACCTGTTCTGCGGCGCCACGCTCCAGATGGACAAATACGGGAACAGCTCGACCGCCATCAAGGGCATGATCGCCGGCTTCGGCGGCGCCCCCAACCTGGGCGGAACCCCGCCCGGCCGGCGGCACGTCACGGACGCCTTCCGCAAGGCCGGCGGTCCGAAGGACGGCGTCTTCCAGGGGCGCAAGCTGGTGGTGCAGGTGACCCCGACGGTGAGCGAGAAGAAGAAAATCCCCGTGTTCGTGGACGAACTGGACGCCCAGGCCATGGCGCGCGAGGGGCTCTTCGACGTCCCGCCGATCATGATCGCGGGCGACCAGATCACCCATGTGGTGACGGAGGAGGGCATCGCCGTCCTTCACGCCTGCCCCGACGCGGAATCCCGCATGCAGGCCGTGGCCGCGGTGGCGGGGGACACGCCGGTGGGCCGCGCCTCGAAGCCCGACGTCCGGGAGCGACTGCGCAAGGCCGGCGTGGTCCTCACGGTGGAGGATCTGGCCATCGACCGGTCCCGGGCCGCGGCGGACCTGCTTTCCGCCCGCAGCCTGGACGACCTGGTGAAACTATCCGGCGGCCTGTACCATATTCCGGATAGCTTGAAGTGATATCGGAGAGGCTTATCACATTAGTCATTGTCTCGGCACTAGGAATCGCATCCATGACACAGGCTGGAAACATGAATCCCTCGAACGTTACGCTGGCGGAGGTTCGGACAAAAGTCGACCAGGCGGCGAAGAGCCCGCATCCCCGGCTGTTCACGGCGTTTGACGGCGAGACGATCCGCCGCAAGATGGCCGCCGACCCCGCGCTGGCCGACTATTTCAAGGTCATCCTGGCGGCGGCCGACAAGAGCTTAACCGAACCTGTGGCGGAGCGGAAGATGACGGGCCGCCGGCTGCTGCACGTCTCCCGCGCCGTCCTGGACCGGATTACCGCCCTCGGCCTCGCGTGGCGCGTCACCGGCGAGCGGCGCTATGCCGATCGCGCCATCGCGGAAGCCCGGCAGGTCTGCCGCTTTTCGGATTGGAATCCCTCCCACTTCCTGGATGTGGGCGAGATGAGCCTGGCCGTCGCGCTGTGCCTGGACTGGTGCGACGCCGCGCTCACGCCCGACGTCCGCGAGGAACTGGTCCGGGGCTTGATCGCCAAGGGACTGGACGCATCCGATATAAAACCGGGCTGGTGGGTTTCGGCCGTCAACAACTGGGGCCAGGTGTGCCATGGCGGGATGATCGCCGCGGCCCTGGTTGTCATGGACCGCGAGCCCGAGATGGCGGCCCGCATCATTCACAGGGCCGTGATCAATGTCCCTATTTCGATGGCTGTTTACGCGCCCGATGGTGGCTATCCCGAAGGGCCGGGGTACTGGCACTACGGCACCATCTACAACGTCATCCTGATCGAGTGCCTGGAAAGCGGGCTGGGGACGGATTTCGGGCTGTCCGCCCTGCCGGGCTTCGACAAGACGGGAGACTACATCCAGGTCGTCGCGGGGCCCGCCTTCGACAATTTCAACTATGCCGACGGCGGCGCCTCGAAGCGGGCGTCAACCCTGGTGTACTGGTTCGCGAACCGGTTCGGGTCCGCGGTCAATCCGGCCGGTAGCGCCGCCCTGGAGGCGGGCTGGCGGCTGCAGGCCAGGGGCGAGTGGGCCAAGTCGCCGGTTCGCCAGGACCGCGCGACGCTCGAGTTTCTTTTCGCCACGCTCAAGACTAAGACGGCGGGCAAGGGAGCGGATTTGCCCCTGGACTGGCAGGATCGGGGGGATGTTCCGATTGCGATCCATCGCGGGAGTTGGGATGCGAACGCCCTTTACGTGGGCGTCAAGGCGGGAAGCCCGGCGCACAACCATGGGCAGATGGACAGCGGGTCGTTCGTCCTGGACGCCGGGGGCGTGCGCTGGGCGGTCGATCTGGGCGCGGAGGATTACCAGCGGATCGAGGAGCGGGGCATGAACCTGTGGGACCGGAAGCAGGAATCGGACCGCTGGCGCGTGTTCCGCCTGTCGACGGCGAGCCACAACACGCTGATGATCGACGGACAACAGCAGCACGCGGCGGGAAAATCGCTGATCACCTCCTTTTCCGCGGACCCCGGCACGCCCTCCACGGTTGTGGATATGACGCCGAATTATGTGGGGCAGGCGATCAAGGTCATCCGGACCGTCACGCTCCCCGGTCGCAAGCGGGTGGAGATTCGCGACGCGCTGGCGGGGCTCAAGCCCGGAAGCAAGGTCCGGTGGGGCATGGTGACCCGCGCGGCCATCACCGTTCTGGACGGCGAGGCGGTGCTGAAGCAGGGCGGGAAGACGCTGACCCTGAAGGTGTCGGGGTCGGTCAAGCCTGCCTGGAAAATCTATGATACCGCCACGCCGCCCGCCGAATTCGATTCGCCCAATCCCGGCACGGCCATGATCGGATTCGAGGCGGAGGCGCCGGCCTCGGGCGAGTTGGATTTCACGGTGATGCTGACGCCGGGGTGAGAAAAGAATCACACGGTGGAACACGGCGAACGGAAGACACGGCTTCAACATCCGCGAGTGGTTTCCCTTCATATATCATCGTAGTCGTGATCGTGATCGTAATCGTAATCGTCGCGGCAACTCAAATGCGAGGTCGATTACGATCACGATCACGATTACGATCACGATCACGGACGGGACATGACCACTGACCACCTCTCCACCCCCGAACCCTGAACCGGGCACCAGAGACCTGCCTCGAAGCGCGGCAGGTCACGGTGCCCGGCTTCGCCCCGAACCCTTGGCTTCTACACGCACTTCTCGATGGCATGAATGGTGCGCATATCGCACGTCATCGTGCCCTCTTTCATCGCCCACAGGAGGTAGTTGAACTTTTGCCGCTTGCAGGAGGCGACGGCCGTGTTGCGCAGGTCCGTGAAGCAGGAGACGAATTCCTCGAATGCCTTTTTCGGGATTTTTCCTTCATAGGTCCGGATGGCCGCCAGGATGGCTTCCGCCCTCGCCATCACGGCGTCCTTTTCCCGCATGATGCGCTGGACATTGGCAGGGTTGCGGCTCAGCCGTTTTTTCCAGTCCTTCACGGTCGGCCCGTACCGGAGGAGCTGGTAATACATTTCCTCCAGTTCCCTGCCCGTGGCCCGGACTCCCCGGATGTTCAGGGAGTTGGCTTTGATTTCCTGGCTTTCCAGGATGTAATCGGCCAATTCGGGAGGGAGCGCAACCCCGTAGCGTTTTTTGAGGGCGTTCCGGATGACGGCCTTCATGTCGGCATCCGGATTTTTCATGACGGCCTGGACCACGTCGAAATTCAGCATGCTCAGCCGCCACCAGGCTTCGTCCTGGAAGCCGCGCCCCGGATTCCGTTCGTTGTACTTGTCGCCCCAGTCCACCGGAATGCCGGCCACGCCCGCCGCCCCGCAGGCCCGCGCGAAGCGGGCGGCCCGCTGGAACTGGTTGCCCAGGACGTGAAACCCGTTCGGGTTCAGCGACGTGCTTTCGAAGGACAGCTCCACGATCGTGTCCCGCCCCTTCAGCGCCTTGATCCACGGGTTCAGGGGAAGGTCGATGGAGACGTCGGCCCAGGTGGCCTTGGCGATATAGCAGAGCCCCGTTTTCTCCTGGAGCTTCAGGTAGCGGACCAGGTCGACGGATGGCTTGTAGTGCATGTTCCGCGGCGCGTAGACCGTCGCGTGGGCGTCGAGCCAGGGCTTGGTGTGGTCGCCGCGGGAAAAATCCCTCTGCCGAACCGTGTTCACGTGGTACACGTCGTCGTGCTCGTTGAGCCCCCAGAGCCGATGGAAGAGCCGGATCTTCGGGTTGACGCTGGCGACTCCCTCCCGGACCGCCTCGGCCAGCCACTGGATCATCTGCCAGAAGGGGATCTCCCGGCACCGCTCGCAGCGGTGGCGGACCTTGGTGAGCGACAGGCATTCGTTGAAACTGAAAGCGTATGCATCTAATTCAGGTACAAGCCGCACGGTTTCCGCGATCTTCCGGGTAATCAGCTCGCGCACATCGGGGTCGGCCAGGCACGGCTCGCGGTTGGCCCGGGTTTCGGCCGAGCAGTTGCGGTATTCCTTCACCATCGGCCGGTACAGGGAGGGGTAGGCCGTCTGCAGCTCGGGCGGCAGGCTGACTTCGTAGCTGTGGATCATGGTCTTGAGGCCTAGCTTGCGGGCGTGCTCGACCGAGCCGGCGAGGATGCGCTTCTCGAATTCGATGGCCTTTCGCTTGCTCCGGCGGAGCGCCGCGATCGTCGGGTCGGACTCGAAGTAGAGGGGCAGGTCGTCGTTGGGCAGCGGGTTCTCCAGCGAGCGGTGCGCCTTGTGGCCGATCGTATGGACGAGGGCCCAGTTGCAGCCCATGGCGGCGGCCTTTTCGCGGGCCTGGGGCGTGATGGCGTAGAGCATGCGGAGGGAAAAGGGGGAAGACGACATGAAGGATCCCTTTTTAGGTGTTACGGAAGAACGGCGAGGCCGGGCTTGTCCCACGGCTCGTCGAGCCCGAGCCCGCGCAGGTCCGCGGCCACGTTTTTCTCCTCGGCCTCGTAAAGGCGCCAGATGACCCGCAGGCCCTGCAGGCTTCCGGGCCCGTCGGTCAGGGGCTGGCGCCCGGTCCGGATGCAGTCGAGGAAGTGGGCCATCTGCCCTTCCGTGTGCTTGGCGGTCTCGGACTCGAACACCAGCTGCTCGCCTTCCTTGAACCGGTTCAGGAAGACCTTGCCCTCGTGGAGCCGGGCGTCGATCATGGCTTCCGTGCCGTGGATGTGGATGCTGTAGCGCAGGCGCGACCCCTTGGCGCCCCAGGTTCCGAAGTGGTAGGCGGTGGCCCCGCTTTCGAACTGGAAGACCACGTTGCTGGTGCCTTCCTTCTCCATCCAGGGTGTTCCGAAATTGGTTCCAAGATGGAAGCCGCGAAGCGGGCGGCCCAGGAACCAGAGCAGCAGGTCAACGTAGTGGCAGCCGTGGCTGAGGAACTGGCCGCCGCCCAGGGTGGCGATCTTGTGGCCCCAGCTCTTATCGTCGGGGAATTTCGTGAACTGCTCGGTCCAGATGGAAACCTGGAACGGCGTGCCGGCCGCGCCGCTGTCCATCAGCTCCTTGGCCTTCAGGACCAGCGGGTTGTAGCGCTGCACGTAGCCAGCCATGAGCGTCAGTCGGGCCTTCCGCGACAGGTGGATCAGGTCCAGGCACTCGGCTTCGGTGATGGCCAGGGGCTTTTCCATCAGCACGTGCCGGCCGGCCAGCAGGCAGTCGCGGCCAACGGGATGGTGCAGGTGATGGGGGAGCACGACCAGGACGGCGTCCACATGGGGAAGGAGATCGCGGTAGTCGGTGCAGGCGAGGTCGGCCTTGAGCAGCTCTTTCGCCTGCCGGGCCCGCTCCTCGACGACGTCGCAGACCGCAGTGATGCGGACCTGGCCGGCCAGGCCTGCGAGCCCGTGCTCGTGGGCCTTCTCCATGCCGCCGCAACCGATGATGCCGAGCCGAATGGGATTCATGAGTCGTTTCTCCTAAACCGCCAGTATAGGCGCTTGCGTGGCGCGATGCAAGGCGGCGACAGCAGGGCATTCGCTCATCCATCTGCGGGAAAGAAGAGACGTCCCCTTGCGGGTCCGGCCCATTCGTGGCATAGTAACACGATGAATCCGCTACCTGCCTGGTCAATGCTGGTGCTGGGCCTGTCCGCCTGTGCGGTCGCGGTCGAGCCGGCCCGCCCGGAATGGGCCAAACATGTGATCGATCCGGACCTTCCCGCCATTTCCGCCATCATGGTTGACGTGGACGGCGACGGCCGCTCCGACGTCATCGCCGCGGGCGGCCCCTCCGGCGCCTATTCGAAGTGGTCCAACAAGGTTTTCTGGTACCGGGCGCCCGACTGGACGAAAAAGCCTGTCTGCGAGCTGCGCGACAGGGCCGTGATCCTGCACCTCGATACCGCCTTCCTGGCGGGCGCCCGGCAGGTCGGGCCGCCCGACCTGATCGTGGACGACGGCCACTTCGGAGACATTTTCGCGTGTTCCTATAATAGGGAAAGTGGCGTTTGGGCGACGAACCCTCTGGCTGCCAACGTGGTGGGCGCGCACGGGACCGCGGCCGGCGACATCGACCGCGACGGCTATCCCGATCTGGCAATTCCCTCGCAGCGCGGCGACCCCCGCAACGGGATGATCTGGATCCGCAACCCCGGCCCCGGGGCGGACAAGGGCCCCTGGGAGCGGTTCACGGTGGCTCCCTCGAACAGCGTGCCTGGCTGGCAGGAATACGTGCGGCTGGCGGATGTGAACCGGGACGCGCGCCTGGACATCCTGCACGGGTCCCATGCCAGGGCCGGCTGGGTGGGGTACTGGCTGCAGGGCGGGGATCCTCGGAGAGAGTGGGAGATGCACCCCCTTAAGGGGCCGATGGCGCAAACGACGAACCTTGACGCGGCCGACATGAACGGCGACGGCCTTCCCGACCTGGTGGCAGCCGAGGGGCACGGCGTGGGGCTCTGGTGGTTCCCGGCTCCCGAGTTTTCGCCGATCCGGCTGGATGACACGCTCCGGAATCCGCACAACCTGGCCCTGGCCGATTTCAATGGGGATGCCGCGATCGACGTGGCCGCCTGCGGGTATGGCTCGTCCAACACCGTGTGCTATTACAACAACGGGACGGGCGGCTTCGATCGGGTGGTCATCGACACGAACCAGTGCGCGTACGATGTCAGGGCCGTGGACCTGGATGGGGATGGGGACCGGGACATCCTTCTTTCGGGCCAGAACAGCGGCAATCTGGTGTGGTACGAAAATAAAGGCCGGAACAACGTCGCGCCCCGTCTATGAGCGGAGGACGCTGTTCCGGCCGACGTTTTTGCGGAAGCAAGCCGAGGGGTCGTATCAGGTCATTTGTGATTCCGCAAAGTTCCAGTTGGCCAGGTGGTCGAGGAACCCCTGGATGAAATCCTGCCGGCGGTTCTGGTAGTCCAGGTAATAGGCGTGCTCCCAGAGATCGCACGTCAGCAGTCCCGTCTGGCCGTGCGCCAGCGGGTTGTCCGCGTTCGAGGTCGTCACCACCCGCAGTTCGCCCGAGTCCTGCACCAGCCAGACGTAGCCGCTGCCGAACAGGGCCACGCCCGCGGAGGTGAACGCGGTCTTGAATTCGCTGAAGCTGCCGAAGGCTTCCTCGATCTCGTCCTTGATCCGGCCCTGGGGCATGCCCCCGCCGCCGGGCCGCATGCAGTGCCAGAAAAAGGAGTGGTTCCAGGCCTGGCCCGCGTTGTTGAAGACGGCTTTCTTGTCTTCCAGCCCGGCGCTTTCCACGACCACATCCTCCAGCGGCGCCGATTCCCATTCCGTTCCGGCCACCAGCTTGTTGAGGGTGTCGACGTATTTCTGGTGGTGCTTGCCGTAATGGAAGCTGATCGTCCTGGCGGAGATGAACGGCTCAAGCGCGTTTTCGGGGTAGGGCAGGGGCGCGAGTTCGAAGCTCACCCCCCGGTCGAGCGTGGTGCCTTGCTGTTTCATGGAGTCTCCTTGCTAGAAGTTGGGGGCTGAGGCGGGGGGGAGCGTCGAGGAGGAACCGCCCGGCTTGGGCGTCGTCCCGCCAGGCGTGTTTTCGCCCCTGATCGGCTCCGCTTGCGTGCCCGCCTTGGTGTTCACCCGGGGGCGCGTGTCGTTTTCGAATGCGCCGGCGCCGCTTCCGGTGCCGACGCCGGAGCCGTTGTCAAACGACCCCGAACTCATCCGGTTGGTGCTGCGGTGAAGCGTGTCGGAGCCGAAACGGTCCCGGACCCGGTTCATACTGCCCGTCGCGCCCATGGTTCCGCCGTTGGTGCCCATCATGAAGCCATTATCATTCGGCATCGTGTTGTCGGGACCGGTTGAGACCTGGGCCGCCGCCGTTCCCGCCAGCAGGCCGGCTATCGCAAGAGTCGCTATAATACGTTTCATCGTTTCTCCCTTTGTTCCTGTTTCAAGGTGCCGTGGTCGGCGCGCTTCTTTTGTTGCGAACAGGATAGCGGGAGACGAAGGCGGGAAAAATGGGGTTTAGTGCCCCCTCCGGTTTCAACCCGCCTTGTTCACGAAACGTGAACAAGGCGCCCTTCGGGCTTCGACTGCGGCCCGAAACCGGACCTCCGCTCAGGGTCAACCGTGCTGCGGCCTGACATGCCGGAGCTCGCTTCGGATGCCGAACCGGGTCAAAGTGAAGTCGAACTTGACCGGATCCTCCGGGATGCGGCGGCGGAACCAGGCGGTGACATCGAGCGCCATCGCCCCGCCCGGCGAACGCCGCCGGGTGAAGCGGAGCTCGCGGGAAAGGCGCGCCATGTGCGTGTCGAGCGGAATCACAAGCTGGCCCGGCGACACGCTCTGCCAGCCGCCCGGGTCCACCTCGTCCCGGCGGACCATCCATCGCAGGTAGAGGTGAAGGCGCTTGCAGGCGCTCCCCTTGGCGGGCGAGGCCGTCAGCGGGTTGCCGGGACAGTTCAGCCGGTCGACGAAGCGGGTCAGCGCCGGCAGCA
>JBIIYJ010000389.1:0-4590 GCA_044346855.1 Kiritimatiellia bacterium | reverse complement strand
TTCGATCTGGTCCGCGACTTCCTGGAGGAGGAGACGATGTCCGGCGCCACCAAGGCGTTATCCCGGTATCTTAAGCCGGACCTGCTGATCGTGGATGATATGGGGCTCAAACAGCTCCCGAAAAAGTCAGGCGAATACCTCTTCGAGATCATCATGCGCCGCTATGAAAACCGCTCTACGATCATGACGTCCAACCGGCCGATCGAGGAATGGGGTAAACTGGTTGGCGATGTGCCCGCCGCTACGGCCATCCTGGACCGCTTCCTGCACCATGCCGAGATCATCAACATCACGGGCCGGAGCTACCGTCTCAAGGACCGGCTCACCCAGCAGGATCCGGTGGACAAAAAAGCCAAGGAATGATACCAATCAACTAGGGAGTTTGAAGTGCCCACAAAGTAGGGAAGTTGAACCGCCCGGTGCCACGATTGAGGTGTACTTGTCGTTTGCCATGATCTTTGCTCCGTCATTTGATTTGTTCTGTCAACCATCTTGTCTACCCTATCTTATCTACTTATCTACTTCTTTCTCCTGGTTGTTGGGTTGTTGTTGTTTTTCTGCAACGCCTGCAGATTCCGGTGAGCCGCAGTTCCAAATGCTCGACCTCGCCGAAACCCGCTTGCTTCGGGACAGAGATGGCTTTGGAAAGGGGGAAGTCCTGGATGTCGCCGCACTGGGTGCAGAGAAAATGGCCGTGGGGACCGACCTGGCCATCGTAGCGGGCGCTGTCCATGGGGTCAAGCCGGTGAACGATGCCGTGACTCGCGAATTCATTCAGAATGCGGTAGATGCTCTCGCGTGTCACGGACGGCAAGGTCTTCTGGATCGTTTTCCACACCCCATCCACGTTTGGATGCGTGTAGTTATCGTGGATGAACGCGAAGACCGCCAGCCGCTGGGCCGTACACTTCCATCCAATCTTCCGGCAAATCTTCCGGAATTGCTCATGATGTTCCGCACTCATTTAACTCGAACCTTTAATTAGCTTTGATAGTTAATAAGGTAGCCTGCCTTTGATGCGCCGTCAACCTTTTAATTCGGGCAATTTTCCCCAACTCGATGAGCAGAGGGCTGTATTCCGGAGGAGGAGTCAAACTCGCCGCCTTTTCACTTGCCTCGCGCCGCCAAAGTTCGAAATGGTGCTGGGTCCCGGTCGCAACGAGTCTGTTAACCAGATCGGGACTGTTCAACAGAGAGTCAGAGAGTTTTGGCGGTTGCTCTCGGGTTCCGGTCGAAAACATGACGTTTGCGAGCGGAACCCGGTTTGCCGGTTCGGAATAGAGAGAGTGGCGGGGGAAGAAGGAACGTCGAAAACCCTTTGAAATCAGGCGAAAAAGCAAAACCCGGCCAGCATCGCTGACCGGGCTTTTCCGTTAACCAGACGGTTAAAAAATAGTTCGCGAAATGAAATGGCTCCGGCGACAGGGCTCGAACCTGTAACATCCTGGTTAACAGCCAAGCGCTCTACCATTGAGCTACGCCGGAACAAGGAATACCCAAAAGAGTTAAAACAGTAGCAAACCGCGGGCGATTTTGTCAAGCATTCGGACGGCGAATTTACGCTTCCCTGGCAGGCGGCGGGATTTTCCCCACGAGAGCCCCTGAAAATGCGCTTGCACCTCCCGTTGTGCGTGACGTATAGTTCCGAAGTCGTAATCATTACGACTGGAGAGCAAGGAAAATGTCTCGCGGAAACATCGACGAGAGGGTCGCGGCATTCGTGGAAAGCTGCCGGCGGCAGGGGGTCAAGGCCACCCATCAGCGGACGGAGATCCTGCGCGAACTGGCCGGCTCCGAGGAGCATCCGGATGCCGAGACCATTCACGCCCGCGTGCGCAAGCGGATTCCCGCCATTTCGCTCGACACGGTTTACCGCACGCTTAAAATGCTGGAAGACAAGGGCGTCATCGCGCGCGTCGGCTCCCTGCGGGACCGGGCCCGGTTCGACGCCAACGTGGACCATCATCATCACTTCGTCTGCACCGAGTGCGGGCTGATCGGCGACTTCTACAGCGAGGCGCTGGACCGCTTCCCGGTTCCGTCCGACGTGAGCCGCATGGGAAGCGTGGCCGGCGTCTATGTCGAATTTCGAGGGCGTTGCCTGACGTGTCAACGCGGTGGGAAAAAAGACGCAACCCGATAGGAGAAACAACATGAACGGTGAAAGCAAGTGTCCGGTAACCGGCAGGACGCGCCAGCCCGCAACCGGCAAAGGCGCCTCGAACCGCGACTGGTGGCCGAACCAGTTGAATCTCAAGATTCTCCACCAGCATTCCGCCAGGAGCAACCCGATGGGCGGGGACTTCAACTATGCCAAGGCGTTCAAGTCGCTCGACCTGAAGGCCGTGAAGGCGGACCTCTACGCGCTGATGACCGACTCTCAGGCCTGGTGGCCGGCCGACTGGGGCCACTACGGCGGCCTGTTCATCCGCATGGCCTGGCACAGCGCCGGGACCTACCGCATCTCGGACGGCCGGGGCGGAGCCGGCACCGGAAGCCAGCGGCTTGCGCCGCTCAACAGCTGGCCGGATAATGCGAACCTCGACAAGGCGCGCCGGTTGCTCTGGCCGATCAAGAAGAAGTACGGCCGCAAGCTGTCCTGGGCCGACCTCATGATCCTCGCGGGGAACTGCGCGCTCGAGTCCATGGGCTTCAAGACCTTCGGCTTCGGCGGCGGCCGCGTGGACGTCTGGGAGCCGGAAGAGGACGTTTACTGGGGTTCCGAAACCAAGTGGCTGGGCGACAAACGCTACTCCGGCGAGCGGGACCTCGAGAACCCCCTCGCCGCCGTGCAGATGGGGCTGATTTACGTCAACCCCGAAGGGCCGAACGGCAAGCCGGACCCGGTCGCTTCCGGTCGCGACATCCGCGCGACCTTCGAGCGCATGGCGATGAACGACGAGGAGACCGTCGCGCTCGTCGCCGGCGGCCACACGTTCGGCAAGTGCCACGGCGCGGGCCCCGCCTCGCATGTGGGCCCCGAGCCCGAAGCAGCCCCCCTGGAGGAGATGGGCCTCGGCTGGAAGAGCAGCTTCCGCAGCGGCAAGGGGGGCGACGCCATCACCAGCGGCCTCGAGGGCGCCTGGAAGCCGAACCCGACCCGGTGGGACTCGGGTTACCTGAACGTGCTGTTCAAGTACGACTGGGAACTGGTCAAAAGCCCGGCCGGCGCCCAGCAGTGGCTGGCAAAAAATGTCGCCGACGAGGACATGGTCGTGGACGCGCACAACCCCTCGATCAAGCACCGGCCGATGATGTCAACGGCGGACCTGGCGCTGAAGTTTGATCCGATCTACGGCCCGATCGCCCGGCGCTACCAGCAGAATCCCAAGGCGTTCGAGGATGCCTTCGCCCGGGCGTGGTTCAAGCTGACCCACCGCGACATGGGCCCGCGCGCCCGCTACCTCGGTCCGGAGGTTCCGGCCGAGGCGCTCATCTGGCAGGACCCCGTTCCCGCCGTCAATCACGCGCTGGTTGACGCGCAGGACGTGGCCGCCCTCAAAGCCAGAATCCTGGCGTCCGGCCTGTCCATCCCTGAACTGGTCTCGACGGCGTGGGCCGCGGCAGCCTCCTTCCGCGGCTCCGACAAGCGCGGCGGCGCGAACGGCGCGCGCATCCGGCTTGCGCCGCAGAAAGACTGGGAGTGCAACCAGCCGGCGCAACTGGCGAAGGTGCTCAAGACCCTGGAAGGCGTCCGGAGTGCGTTCAACGGCGCGGCGGCCGGAGGGAAGCAGGTCTCGCTTGCCGACCTGATCGTCCTGGGGGGGTGCGCGGCGGTCGAGGCCGCGGCGAAGAAGGCCGGCTTCGACGTGACGGTTCCCTTCGCGCCGGGGCGCACGGATGCATCGCAGGCCCAGACGGATGTGGAATCCTTTGCGGTGCTCGAGCCGGTTGCGGACGGGTTCCGCAACTACCTCAAGGCCCGGTTCTCCGTGTCGGCCGAGGAACTGCTCGTGGATAAGGCGCAACTGCTGACGCTGACCGCGCCCGAGATGACGGTTCTCATCGGCGGCCTGCGGGTCCTGAACGCCAATGCCGGCCAGGCGCAGCACGGCGTCTTCACCCGGCGGCCCGGGACGCTGACGAACGACTTCTTCGTCAACCTGCTCGACATGGGCACGGCGTGGAAGCCCGTCTCGGAGGCCGGGGCCTTGTTCGAGGGGCGTGACCGTGCAACGGGCGAATTCCGGTGGAGCGGCACCCGCGTGGACCTTGTCTTCGGGTCGAACTCCCAGCTCCGGGCGATCGTGGAAGCCTACGCCAGCGAGGACTCGCAGCCGGCCTTCGTGCGGGACTTCGTGACGGCCTGGAACAAGGTGATGAATCTGGACCGGTTCGATCTCGCCTGACCCCGGGGGGGGCTGAACCCGCGTACTCCGTTCCGGCGGCGGCCCTTGAGCCGTCCGCCGGAACCGAAGGGTTTCTGAGAGCATGAACGAACTCAAACGGATTGCATTGATCGCAGGCGGGACCGCCTGCGTGGCGCTGGGGGCGGTCGGCCTGTTCCTGCCGATCCTGCCCACCACGCCGTTCCTGCTTCTGGCCGCCGTCTGTTACGCGAAGAGTTCAAAGCGCTTCTATGACTGGCTT
>JBIIYJ010000114.1:0-15005 GCA_044346855.1 Kiritimatiellia bacterium | reverse complement strand
GTTTCCAGCGCTCCGCAGGCGCCCTGGGTGTGGCCGATGTAGGATTTCAGCGAAACCACCGGAATGCGGTCCGCTTCGGCTCCCAGGGCCGCCCGCAGCGCTTCCGACTCCTTCCGGTCGCTGACGATGGTTCCCGTTCCGTGGGCGTGGACGAAGCCCAGGTCCCGGGCCGCCATGCCCGCATCCCGCAGCGCGGCGAGAATGACGGCGGTCTGGCCCTCGGCGCTGGGATTCGCCAGGTGGGAGGCGTCCGAATTTTCCGCGAACCCGGCGATCTCGGCCAGGATGGGGGCGCCCCGCTTCCGTGCGTGCTCCCGTTCCTCCAGCACCAGCATGGCCGCGCCTTCGCCCAGGACCGTCCCATTGCGTTCGGCGTCGAAGGGCCGGCAGCACAGGGCGGGGTCCTGGTGCGCCGAGAGGATGCCCAGGTTGTTCCAGGCCGTCGCCAGGACCTGCATGAAAGTCGCGTCCGCCCCTCCCGTCACGGCCCCGTCCGCGGCCCCCGACTGGACCAGGCGGAAGGCCGCGCCGATCGCGCCCGAGCTCGAGGCGCAGGCGGAGACGACCGTGTAATTGGGGCCGGTCAGGCCGAACCGGATTGAGATGTTGGCCGACAGGGCGTTGCCCATGAAGCGGGGCAGGGCCGTGGGGCGGATGCCCTTGATCCCCTTGGCCAGGAAACTGTCGTACGAGGCCAGGAGCCCGTGCATGCATCCGAGCGCCGAGCCGACGATCACCGGCCAGGGAAGCCCGTCCCCGCGGCCGATCCCGGCCTGCCCGAGCGCTTCGGCCGCGGCGGCCAGCCCCATGTCGAGAGAGGGCTCCGTTTCCGGAAGCCCCTCCCGCAGCAGCGCCTCCCGGAGCAGGGCGAAGTCGACTTCCGCGCCGTTGGGCTGGCGCTGGCCGGCCGTGTCAAACCGCCGGATGGGGGCGAAGCCGTGGCGCCCCTCGAGCAGGGCGTTCCAGAATAGGGACAAGGCGGGACCGTAGGGGGTGACCGCGCCAAGGCCGGTGATGACGACACGTCGGTTGCTCATGGGGCCTCAGGTTGGCATGATCCGCTTGCCTTCGTCCAGGAAGATCCCCTTCAGGTTCATCGAGAGCTGCTCGGGGTTGAAGGAATGCTGCATGCCCTCCTGCTCGGAGATCATGCCCTTGCGGATCAGCCCGTAAAGGGACTGGTTGAAGGACTGCATGCCCTCCCCGCTGCCCGTTTCGATGGCGGTGCCGAGCAGTTCGATGCGGTTTTTCTCGAGCAGCTTGCGCACCGTGGGCGTGTTGATCATGATTTCCAGGGCCGGCACGACGCCTCCCCGGATGGCCGGGATCAGCTGCTGGCAGATGACGGCCTTGAGGTTGCCCGCCAGGTTCAGCCGGATCTGCTCCCGCTCGTTCTCGGGGAACAGGTTGAGGATGCGGTTCACCGAGTGGGAGGCGGAGGAGGCGTGGAGCGTCGTGAGCACCAGGTGGCCCGTTTCGGCCGCGTTCAGGGCGGTTTCGAAGGTCTCCTGGTCGCGCATCTCGCCCACCATGATGACGTCCGGGTCCTGGCGCAGCACGCGCTTGAGGGCCGCGTTGAAGCTCAGGGTGTCGGGGCCCACCTCGCGCTGGGTGATCAGGCAGGTGCCGTCCGCGAACTGGTATTCGATCGGGTCCTCGATGGTCACGATCCGCAGGTTCTGCGACTCGTTGAGGATCTGGATCATGGCGGCCAGGGTGGTGGACTTGCCGGTGCCCGTGGCGCCCGTGAGCAGGATGATGCCCTGGGGGGTTGCCAGCAGGTTTGCGATGACGGCGGGCAGGTTCAGTTCGGTCAGGGTCGGTACGCGGGCCTTGACGTGGCGGAATGCCATGGCCGGCTGCCCCTGGGTGATGAAAAGGCTGACGCGGAACCGGCCGGCCTCGGGGTCCAGGACCGCGAAATCGGCTTCCTTCTCCGTTTCGAACTCCATCCGCAGGTGGGGCGGCAGGCTGTCCGCCGCCACCCGCTTGAGATTCTCCTCGGTCAGGGGCTGGCCCTCGGCCGGGATCAGGTCGGAGTGGATGCGGAAAATGGGGGGGCACCCGCATTTGAGGTGGATGTCGGAGGCTTTCCGGCGGACGGCTTCCATCAGGATGTCATGAAGGAGTGTGCTCATGGTTTTCCTCCCGTGGCGTCAATTTAGTTTTCCGATCATCCGCACGCTCAGTGCGGCGAACAGCAGGTTGGGCAGCCAGGCGGCCAGCATCGGGGGGAGCCACTGGGTTTTCCCGAAATACAGGCTGATCTGGAGGCTCAGGTAGAACACGAAGAAGAGGGCGATGGACAGGATCACGCGCGTCATGGCGTTGGCGCGGCCCGTCTTGAGGCCCGTCGGCACGCCCAGCAGCGCCACGATGAGGCAGGCGAAGGGCGTGGCGAAGCGCGCGAAATAGTCGGTGGCGATCTCGGCCTTCTTCTTCTTGGGGAAATCGGCGTGGTTGTCCAGGTAGGTGCGGATGTCGCGCGCGGCCAGGTCCTGCCAGGGGTACATGTTGCGCCCCCCCGCCTGCTCGGAGATGACCTGGTGCTCGATGGCGAAGTCGTTGGGCGTCTCCTTCCAGTGCCGCATCTCCATGGCCAGCTTGGAGTGCTCCTCCGGCTCGCCGATCACGGCGCCGTCGGGGTTCCGGTGCTCGATCCGAGGGTTGCGCAGCCACCAGGTGCCGTCCGCGAAATAGGCCGAGCCGGTGAAGTAGACCGTTTCCGAGCGGTCGGACTTCCGCTGGATCACGGTGACTTCGCCCAGCGAGAAGGTGTTGGTGGGGTTGTAGAGCGGGATCTGCCAGAGGCGGTTGTCGGTCGCGTTCATATAGACGAAGCCCTTGACCACCGGCTGGAGGACTTCCCGTTTCAGCACCGTGCGCTCGTAGCGGCGCATCCACCGGACGGAAGGGGCCCCCAGATGCTCCTGTGCGGCCAGCGCCAGCAGGCTGGCGATCAGGCCAACGATCCCGAAGGGCATCAGGATGCGCGAAAAGCTGATCCCGCCCGCCATCATGGCCACGAATTCGTTGTGGCGGATCATGTTCGAGGCGCAGTAGAGGGAGGCCAGCAGCAGGGAGATGGGCAGGATGGCTACGATGAGCGAGACGTTGCCGGAGAAGGCGAAAAGGTAGTGGAAGTAATAGACCGGAATGCTCGCGGGCGGGGCCGAGGCGTTCAGGAAGCGCCCCATGCGGTCGAAGAGATCGAACACAACGAAGAGCAGGCTGAAGGCGATCAGGCTGGCCGCCAACGGGACCAGGAATTCCCTGAGCAGGTATCGATCCAATATGCGCATGCGGCCCCTTTCCTCGTTCAACCTAAAACGGAGGGCAGGGTAAGTCAAGTTCCGTTATTGACGAACATGGGGTGGAAAGGGGAAGATGGCGCTATCAAGGAGACTGATATGAGTGTGCGCACCCTTCGGCTCAGCAAAAACTGGCCGGATTTGAACGTGATCTACGAGGATGATGTCCTGATGGCCATCGACAAGCCCGCCGGACTCCTGGTGGCGCCCGACCGCTGGGACAAAAGCCGCGACAACCTGATGGACCTGCTGCACGAGGGAATCCGCGAGAAGAAGGACTGGGCGGCCTCTTCGGGGCTGGGCTACCTGGCCAACGCGCACCGGCTCGACGCGGAAACCAGCGGCGTCCTGCTGCTGGCCAAGTCGCGCGAGATGCTGATCTCCCTGGTCAACCTCTTCTCGCAGCGGCTGACCCGCAAGTTCTACCAGGCGGTGATGATCGGGGGGCCCGCCAAGGACGAGGTGGAGGTCGACCTGGCCATTTCCCCGCATCCCGTCAGGCCCGGCCTGTCCGTGATCGACACCATCAACGGCAAAAAGGCCGTTTCCATCGTCCGCATCCGCGAGCGCTTTACCGGCTACAGCCTGGCCGAAGTGGAAATCCTGACGGGCCGGCACCACCAGATCCGGGTCCACCTCAAATCCCTGGGCTGCCCCCTGGTCGGCGACCGCCTGTACGGCGGCCAGCCGCTTCTGCTTTCCCGCCTGAAGCCCCACTACAAGGTGAAGGACGATGGCGAGCGCCCCCTGATCGGACGGCCCGCCCTCCACGCCTGGCGCCTGATCCTGAACCATCCGACGACGGGGGCGGAATTGACGCTCGAGGCCCCAATGCCGAAGGACATGACGGTGGGGTTGAAGTACCTGCGGCGGTATGGCTTGGCCGGCCAGCGGATTTAAAGCAGCGATTTTCCGGATTCGGCGGTCATGAGCCGCTTGATCGCGGCCCGCCGGTTGGCCGGGCAGGAGGCCAGCAGGCGGCGCTGCAGGCCGGAGACGGATTCGGCCAGGACGGCCGCCGCGGCCTCGTCCGACAGGGCCAGGAAGACGCGGCGGCGCAGCCGGGCCGGAAGCTGCCTCAGAACCGTCGAAAGATCCGCCGGATGCATTTCCAGGATTCGGTGCGGAATGGGGATGACGCCATCCGGAAGCGCCCTCAGCACCTGCAGATGGCGGAATGTGGCGAAACGCTCCCGCAGCGCCGTTTTCATCACGCCCCCCAGCAGGGCCATGACGGGCTTTTCCAGCTTCAGCGTGCGCAGCAGCCCCCGGAGGCCGGTCTCGGCATGGGCCAGGACCATCTTGTTTTCCGAATAGACGAAATGCAGGTCCCAGATGCGCACCACGGTCGTGGCCGAGACCTCCACCGCCAGGCGGCGAAGCAGGTCGCGCAGCACGCTGTAATCCCAGGCGGTCCCCCCGGCGTCGCGGGCCGGATCCAGGACCAGCTCGCGGCTGTTCAGGGCGACGACCGCGCTCCACGAAAAGAGTTTTTCCTTACCCCCGGCCAGGCGGATGCGCACCCCGGTGACCGTGGGGTAGGGGGTCGTCGCCTGGACGACGAAATCGCTAACCGCGCCAAGCGTCTCCCCGCTGACGGAATGAAGGACGGGCACCCCCACGAGCTGGGAGAAGTAAAGGAATAGGAATGGCTCCGCCCCGTTGGCGGCTGAAGTCCGGCTGGCTGTCGCGATTGGTTGGTTCATGGTCGTGGGCAGATCGGTCTGGAGTCCTGATCTGACTCGTGCATAATAGGAAAGCACGTTCCCGATAGCAAGCGTGAACAATCGAGAGCGGCATACGGGCGGATCTGTGATTGAAAGGGCGCTGCCGTCCCATTTTGACGCCTTTCCAGAACAAGGTGGAGGGTCCGGTGCCACCCGGACTCTATGCGCGCTTCGGGCGCAAGCATGGCCCGTGAGGTCCGGGTGGCACCGGCCCCTCCACCATTTGCTCGGGTTGCGTTTCTCATAGGCGCGGCGGTTTGGCTGTGCTAGGATGCCCCCATGCGCGCGGAAGAGGAACCCCTGTATCGCGTCGAAAACGGCGTCGTGCTCGTCGAACTGGAGCTCGGCCGGATCGAGCAATTGTTCAACACGCTCGATCCGTCCCCGTTCCACGAAAAGGACCTGGACGCCGACGCCGAGGAATTCATCTTCGAGGCCGTCGAGGAGATCAGCCTCTCCAGGCCCGTGCGGCTCGTGATCCACGTGCCGCCGGACGAGGTGTCGCCCGGCAAGCAGCTCGTGGTGAAGGAGGCGCTTCACCACTATTTCGCCTACCGCAGCGAGATCACCCGGCGCCAGCTCCGGCACATTTTCTGGCTGGCCCGGGTCAGCCTTCTCATCGGGGCCGCCTTCCTGTTCGCCTGCATGGGGCTTCAGCACGCGCTCACCCGGTTTCTGCCCGATTCCTTCTGGGCCTATTTCCTGCGGGAAGGCCTGATGATCAGCGGCTGGGTGGCCATGTGGCGCCCCATCCAGTTGTTCCTGTACGACTGGTGGCCCCACCGCCACCGGATGATGACGTACCGGAAAATCAGCGCCATGGACGTGGATGTGCGGGCTCGAACATGAAGACACACGACCTTCTCGGCAAAACCGTCTCCTGCACCTGCGGCCGGCTGCACGCCGTGCCCGTGCACGAAATCCATTACGGCGAAAAGGCGCTCGACGCCCTGCCCGGCCTCTTCGCCCGCCACGCGCCGGGGCGCGAGCGGGTCCTGCTGGCCGACGCCCGCACCTGGGAGGCGCAGGGCCGGGCGGTCGAACGGGTCCTGGAGCATGCCGGGCTTCCCGTCAGCACCCTCATCCTCCCCGATCCCCGCCATGGCGACCCGGCGTGCGACGATGTCACCCGCGCCCTGCTGGAGGCCCGCCTCCCGCCGTCGGCCGGCGTCCTGCTGGCCGTGGGCAGCGGGGTCGTCAACGATCTCGCCAAGTGGATCGCCTCCGACCGCGGCCTGCCCTACATGGTGGTGGCCACCGCCGCCTCCATGAACGGCTATACCTCGGCCAACATCGCCCCCGCCATCCGGGGCGTCAAGCGCGTCATCGACGGCCGCGCCCCGTTCGCCGTGGCCGCCGTGCCGGCCGTGCTGGCCGCCGCCCCCTGGAAGCTGACCGCCGCCGGACTGGGGGACGTCATCGCCAAGCCGGTCAGCATGACCGACTGGTCCGTCAACCGCCTGCTATTCGGGGAATATTTCTGCCCGCTCTGCGCCGGGCTGATCCGGGAACTGGAGCCGGTCTACATGGACAACCCCGAGGGGCTGCTCCGGAAGGAGCCCGCCTCGCTCGAGGCGCTGTTCATGGCGCTGCTGTATTCGGGCCTCTCCATGACGCTGGCCGGCACCTCGTTCCCCGCCTCCGGGGGCGAGCACATGGTGTCGCACGTGCTCGACATGAAAGCGATGGCGGAGGGGTCGGAGCACGATTACCACGGCCGGCAGGTGGGGTTGGGCGCCATCGTGGCCGCCGCGCTCTACGAGCGGCTGCTCTCCCTGAACCGGCCGGTCTTCCATGCGCGGACCGAGCCGACCGACACCGCTTACTGGGGCCCGCTCGCTGACGTGGTGGAAGAGGAGCACGCGGTGAAACGGGAGCGGGCCGTGCAGGCCGCCGCGCGGCTGAACGAGCCCGGGGTGTGGGACGAGGTCCGGACGATCATCTCGGAGCAGGCGGTTTCTCCCGCCCGGATCAAGGATTGCCTGAGGCGGGCCGGCGCCGCCAGCCGGCTGGAGGACATCGGTTGCACGGCCGAGCGGTTCACGCAGGCCTTCTTGCGGAGTCACCAGATCCGCGCGCGCTACACGGTTTTGGATCTGGCCCGCGCGGCCGGCATCCTGCCGGGCGCGGCCGGGGAGTTGGTGGAGGAGTGGCTGGTTTTATGAAAGGTCCGGGAATCATGAGCATGAAGCGGGGAATGGGTTTTCTGGCGGCCGCCTTCCTGGCGGCGGCGTGGATGGGGGCGGGCTGCAGGACGGCCGCGCCCGGCGTGGACTTGGAACAGCGGCAGGCCATGGTCAAGGCCGACTTCCAGCGCGCCCAGCGGCTGGCGCAGGGCGGCAAGCCCGACCGCGCCCGCTCAGCCCTCCAGTCCGGCCTGACACAGGACCCGGATCACCTGGATTCGCGCCTTTTCCTGGCGGCCCTGTGGCAGGAGGCCGGGAACGCCCCGGCCGCGCTGGTCCAGTACAACGAGGCGCTCAAAACCCTCGCCAAGGGCACGAACCGGGTCTCCCGGGTCATGGTCTATGGCAACCGCGGTGACTGCTTCCTGACCCTCGGCCGTTTCACGGAAGCCGAGGCCGACTATTCCAGCGCCCTCGCCATCCGGCCGAACGATCCGGGCCTGCTCTTCAAGCGGGGCGAGGCGCGCATGGGGCTGGCGACGTACGCCCGGGCTCTGGAGGACTTCGATGCCGTCGCCGCCGCCATGCCGCAGGAAGCCTCGGTCTGGATGCGGCGGGGCGACTGCCAGTTCGCCCTGACGAACCTGGTCCAGGCGGTGGACGATTATACGGTCGCCCTGGAACGCTCGCCCAAGGAACCCGATCTGTTCGCCCGGCGCGCGGCCGTCTACAGCGCCCTGGACCAGGAGGAGATGGCCCTGGCGAACTATAACCGGGCGCTCGAACTGGATCCCGAGTCCGCGCGGCGCTGGTACGACCGCGCCATGACCCGCCTGGCGCTGGACCAGACCCGCGAGGCGATCGACGATTTCACCCAGGCGCTGAAGCTCGAACCCAAGCGCCCCGAGATCCTGGTGGCGCGCGGCATGGCCCTTGAACTGGCGGGCGACGACTACCGCGCCCTGGCCGACTACAACATGGCAAAGTCCGTGGCCCCCAATTACGCCCCGGCCGCCGAGAACCGCAAACGCCTGCTTGATCGCGCGGAGTCAACCCGACGCTGAAGAATAGCGGATAGCTGATCGCTGATAGCGGACTGATATGCTTGCCGGGGGCGGGCGGGTGTGGCAGAATTTGAGTTCAACGCAAAAGGTGACACGTGATCGATCTGCATTTTCATTCGATTTTTTCGGATGGCGACCTTACTCCCGAGGAGCTTGCGGCGAACGGCCGGAAGGCCGGGCTGACGGCCATGGCCCTGTCCGATCATGATACGACCGAGGGCGTGCCCCGGTTCCTGGCCGCCTGCGCGGCCGAGGGGATCGAGGGGGCCTCGGGCGTGGAGATCAGCGCTGAGTACAATCCCGGCACCATGCACATGCTGGGCTATTTCGTCGATCTGGACAACGCCGCGCTGGCCGATGCGCTGATCAACATCCGCGACGGCCGCCGGCTGCGCAACCTGAAGATCGTGGAGCAGCTGCGGGCGCTGGGGTGCGACATGACGTTCGAGGAGTGCGCGGCGCTGGCGGGCGGGGAGGTGGTGGGTCGGCCCCACATCGCCCAGATCCTGGAGAAAAAGGGATACGTGAAGAACAAGGACGAGGCCTTCGAGAAGTATCTCGCCAAGGGCAAGCCCGGTTACGTGCCCCGGTTCCGCCTGCTGCCCGCGGACTGCGTGCAGATCATCCGGGGAGCCGGCGGCGTGGCCGTCCTGGCCCATCCCTTCACCCTGCAGCTGAAGCCCGAGGCCCTGCGCAAGGCGGTCGGGGAGTTGGCCGCGGCGGGGCTTGGCGGCATCGAGGTCTTTTACAGCGAGCACACGGACGAGCAGACCCGGCTGTACGGGGAACTGGCCGCCGCGTTCAATCTTGTGGCGACCGGCGGCTCGGACTACCACGGCCGCATTACGCCCGACATCAAGCTGGGCCGCGGGTTTGGTCGGCTGGCCATCCCGCATTCGATCTTCGAGCTGCTGAAAGCCCGGAAGACGACGTGAGCCCGGACGGGGCCGCCCTGGAGCCGACCGGCCTCTACATCCATGTCCCGTTCTGCGACGGCAAGTGCCGCTATTGCGCCTTTTACTCGACGTCCTACGCGCCGGCCCTGGCCCGCCGCTGGCTGGCCGCCGTGCAGGCCGAGTTCTCCCTGTATCTCCGCTCCTATTCTGCGCCGATATTTGAAACAGTCTTCATTGGCGGCGGCACGCCCACGATCCTGGAGCCCGGCCTGCTCGAAGAGTTGGTTGGCTGGGTGCGGTCGATTTTGCCCCCCGGCGGGGCCGTGGAGTGGAGCGTGGAGGCCAACCCGGGAACGGCCGATCCGGACCGCCTGCGCCGGCTCAGGGCGGCCGGGGTCAACCGCCTCAGCCTGGGCGCCCAGGCGTTCGACGACGCCCGGCTGGCCGTTCTCGGCCGGCGCCATGCGGCGGCCGACATCGGCGCGGCCGTGGAGGCGGCGCGCGGGGCGGGTTTCGACAACCTGGGGCTCGACCTGATCGCCGGCGGGCCGCTTTGCGGGGCCGCGGCCTGGCGTCGCACGCTGGAGCGGGCGCTCGCGCTGGAGCCGGAGCATGTTTCTGTCTATGCGCTGACGGTGGAGGAGGGGACCGCCCTGGCCCGGGCGGTGCGGATGAACCGGGTCCGGATCGGCGAGGCGGCCGTGGTTGCCCGCCTGCACGAGGCGCAGGCCGCGCTGGAGCCGGCCGGTTTGGCCCGGTATGAAATTTCCAATTACGCCAGGCCCGGCCGGGAGTGCCGCCACAACCTCGCCTGCTGGCGGGGCGAGCGCTACCTGGGGCTGGGTCCGGCCGCGGCTTCGCACGCCGGACTGCGGCGCTGGACCAATGCGCCCGATGTGGAGAGCTATGTCGCCCGCCTCGAAAAGGGGCTCCCGCCCGAACGCGAGGAGGAGACCCTGACGCCCGCTCTCAAGGCCTCTGAGCGGCTGATCTTCGGTCTCCGCATGGCGGAGGGGGTGGACCTGGCGGCGATCGCCACCGAGGCGGGCGATCCGGACTTGATTTTAAAATGGGAACGAGCACTTGACCCGTTTGTCGAGCGCGGCTGGGTCCGGAAAACCGGAACGCGCCGGGCGTTGACCCGCACCGGCATGGATTTCGCCGATGCGGTCGCAGTCGAGTTGCTGTAGAGCGAGGCTCTGGATGTAGGCCGGGCGCTATGAGTCCGGCGCTGCTACGCGACTGTTTATGCCTGGAAAAGCGCCAGAAAGCGTGCGACGCCGGGCTCGTAGCGCCCGGCCTACTTCAAGCCAAAATCAATCGTCACGATTATTTCTCAGCTTCGTAGCGCCCGGCCAACATACTTTGCGTTTATTTTTACTTTGTGTTGCAAAGTAATTTGCAAGTTGGTAAAGTGATGTCGTTTCAGTGAAGGGGAGAAGCCCCGCCGCCGGAAATTCAAAACAAGGAGACTGCCCATGAACGACCATCCCGCAACGCCGCCCGCGCTCCCAGGACCTTACGAGCCCGCCGAGATGAACCGCAAGGGCGGGCTGTTCTCCGCTTTCGGCGACCAGTTCAGGCCGGCCGAGGGCGGGTTGACCTTTTTCCAGACGATCGACGCCCTGCTCAAGCGCCCGGGCCAGATCGCCCATGAGATCATACATGGGGACGTCCTCCGGGTGGCCCCCGCGCTGATCGCCGTCCTCTTGGTCTGCATGGCCGCCTACGGAGCCCTGATGGCCTCCTTTTCGGGAGGCGCCCAGTTCTGGGTCGTGCCCCTCAAGGTGTGCCTGGGATACCTGTTCAGCGCCCTGATCTGCCTGCCAAGCCTCTATATTTTCGTCTGCCTCTCGGGCGGTCGCCTTTCGCTGGGGCAGGTGGCGCTGCTGCTTCTGCAGAGCCTGGCACTCAGCGCGCTTCTCCTGGCCGGCTTCGCCCCGATCATGTGGATATTCTCCCAGTCCACCTCTGCCATCGCCTTCATGGGTTTCCTGCACGTCTTGTTCTGGGGCGTCAGCGCCTGCTTCGCCCTCCGGCTGCTGGGCGCCGCGGTCACGTTCGTCAACCGGCGGCCCATGGGAATTCTCACCCTCTGGAGCGCGATCTTCATCGCCGTCGTCTTCCAGATGGCGACCTTCCTGAGGCCGCTGGTAGGGCCGTTTGACGGACTCGACCTGCATGGGAAACTGTTTTTCCTTACCCACTGGATGCAGACCCTTGGCCAGTAAACGCTACAGCCCGGCGTCGATCTGCAGGATGGAGCCGGCGATCCTCGACACCCTTGCCTCGGATCGCGGCATGGGTCCGCTGATCCTCTGGGCGCTGCTGTCGGTGCTGGGCGGCTCGGCCCTCTACGGCGCGGTGTTCGGCCTCTGGCGGTCACCCCTCCAAGCCGCGCTTTCGGCCGTCAAGCTTCCGCTGGTGATCGTGTCGGTAACGGCGGTGAGCGGACTTCTCAACAGCATGCTGGCGCACGTGCTGGGCGCCGGACTGTCCGCCCGGCAGGTGTGGACGTGCATCCTGCTGAGCCTGGCGGTCAGCTCGATCCTGCTCGGCGCGCTGAGTCCCGTGGCCCTGCTCTTCGTCGTCCAGGCCGCCCCGCCGGACGGGCCGGACTCGCTGGCCGCCTACCGGTTGCTCCTGCCGGCCCACACGGCCGTGATCGGGATCTGCGGCATCGCCGGCAACGTGCGGGCCTACCGCCTGCTCGTGCGCATGACCTGCTCCGCGGCCGTCGCCGGGCGGGTTCTGCTGGCCTGGATCGCGGTGTCGGGCCTCGCAGGATGCGAGCTGTCCTGGTTCTTCAGCCCGTTCCTGTGCCGGCCAGGGCGAGCCGTTTCATTCTTCAATCCCGACGCCTTCAACGGGAATTTTTTTGAATATCTCTGGCGGACGGTAACCGGCGCTCTCTGAGGCCGTTCGGATGCCTCAGGCGTTGACCACGTTCCCGCGGTTCAGGAGCGACCGGGGATCGAAGGCGGCCTTGCAGTGCAGGACCTGCTGAGCGGCGTCGGGGCCGTAGCATTTTAGAAAGTCGGCCCGCTTGCGCTTGCCGGTGCCGTGCTCGCCGGAGTAGACCCCGCCGCGCTCGGCGGACAGCTCCACGATCCGGTCGTAGACGGCCGCGGCCTTCGCGACCTGTTCCTTTTCCGGAAGCAACGTGACGTGCAGGTGGCAGTCGCCCAGGTGGCCGAACGTCAGGTAGTCCAGCCCTTCCCCGCGGATCAGGGCGTGGGCCGCCTCCAGGAAATCCGCGAAACGGTCGGGCGGCACCACGGTGTCCGTCATGAGCGTGAAGGTGCCCCGCCGCTGCACCAGCTCCACCGCGTGGGCGGGCATCGAGTGGCGGGCGTCCATGAAGAGCGCCCGGTCGCGCTCGTTGTCCAGCAGCATGACGGCGTCGGGGTCGACGCCGCAGTCCGCCTCCTCCAGCAGCCCCAGCCATTCCTCGGCCGCATCGGCGGCCCCGCGGTCGGCGAGGGGCGCCTGGATATAGACGGCGACGGGGTCGGCGCCGTGGAAGAGCTTTGATTCGTGGTTCATGAACCGGCGGCAGTTGACCCCGAAGTACTCCAGCGCGCTGAGCCCCGCCAGGCCGCCGGGAGCCCTTTCCGCCAGAAAGGCGCGGAGGGCGAGGGCGGCCGCTTCCGAGGGCAGGGAGAGGAACAGGTCGAGCCGGTCGCGGGGGGAGGGCTCAAGTTGAAGGGTCGCCCCGACCACCACGCCGAAAAGGCCTTCCGAGCCGATGACCAGGTCCAGGAAATCCATCGCGCCGTCGGGGGCGGACCAGGGGCCGCTGGCGTTCTTGATGGCCGGGCGGGAGTAGCGAGGAACCGGAATGGTTATGGTCGTGCCGTCGGGGCGGCTCAGCGTGAACTGCCCGTCCTGCGAGATGAACTCCCCCCGTTGCGCGCGGATCAGGAAGCCGTCGGGGGTGAGGACGTCCAGCGCCCGGATCCAGCGCCGCATGGCGCCGGCTTCGCCGGGAATGAAGCCGGAGGCGTTGCAGGCGATGCAGCCGCCCACGGAGGCGTCGGCGCGGCTGGTCGGATCGACGGGAAAGAACAGCCGGCGGCCGGTGTCCGCGAGGATCTGGTTGCGCAGGTCTTCGAGGATCGGCCCCACCGGGGTCCGGACGGTGCGGGCGGCTTCGTCGACGGCGGGCGCGGGCGCGAGCATCCGGGAGAGGGAGAGGAGGAGGCCGCCCTCGGCCGTGGCGCTGCCGGTCAGGTTCGAGCGGCCGGCGGAGACGGTGACGGGAATGCCGGCGAGGGCGCAGGCGTGCAGGAGGAGGGCGCAATCGGCCGCCGTTTCTGGGCGGGCCAGGGCGTCGGCGCGGCTGGGCAGGTTGGAGCTGTCCTTGGCATAGCCCTCCACGATGTCGGGGTCGAGGACCAGTTCCATGTTTAACGCCTGCCTGAAAAAGGCGGCCAGGGCGGGAAGGTCAGGGCGGCCTTGGGTGAAGGCGGCAATCCGGCCGTAGGCTTCGGCCGGAGCGGCATACTGGGCGTTCAGGAGGGTCATGGTGAATCCTTGTGATCGCCAAGGACATTAATGGAGCGAAAGAAAAGAATCAAGTCTCCCGCACGAGGATCAGGGGACCTTCGCCAGGATGATGGAGTCGCCCTGGTGTGTTTCCGCGAGGACCTGGCCTTTGGGGCCGGCGATCAGCGCGCGGGAGTTATCCGCGTACACCACCGTGCAACGCTGGTCGTGGGCGCGCACCCGGATGAAATCGCGCCACAGCTCGCCGGCGAATCCCACGCCGGGAACGAGGAGCAACTGCACGCCCCGGCGGCCCATTTCCAGGGCTGGCAGGGGGCTGTCCCCGCAATCGGCGCAAATCAGAATGCCGGTCCTGCCGATGTCGAGGTCGAAGCAGTCGTGACTTGGCGCGAAGGGGCCGTCCTGGGGGAGCGAGTTGTGTTTCAAATGGACGCCGGCGAGGGAGCCGTCCCGCCCGGTCAGGACGGCCGTCTGGATGACATGGTCGCCGTGCAGAAGGTTCAGGGATGCGGCCAGATGGACGCCGCGCCGGGCCGACAGGGCGCGGAGGGTCGTCACAGTGGGGCCGTCGAGCGGTTCGACGAGTTCGCGGCAGACGCCCTTGCCGCGCATGAACAATTCGCTGCCCGCAAAGTATTCCGGCCCCAGCACCAGGTCCGCCCCCTGTTCCGCCGCCTGTTCCATCAGGCGCAGGGAGCGGGCGGTGCGATCCGCGATGTATGCCCGGGCCGTCGCCGGGTTGAAGCGGTCATGGCTGCAGGTGGTACGGAACCTCCAGTCCAGTTCGGCGGTAATGGCGGCGAGTGTGATTGACATGGTCAGCGCACCACGCTTCTGTTCGCCTCATTCCAGTCGCCGTTTCCCCCGGTCCAAGTACACACGATGGCCTTGGAAACGGACTGCAGGCCGAGCAGGATTGAGAGAGCGAATACGAGGCGAAACGTCGAGACATTCATAGCACCCTCCAGTATCTATGATCGGAATCAAAATTTTTACGCTTCAATTGTATACAAGGCAGGGGGTGGCAACTAGTTTATTCAACGGCTGCGAAACCATTTAGTGCTCGCTTGGATTCTACTATTATTGCATAATTGAAGTTCATTCCATTATTCCGGCGTTCCGGTCGGGCAAACTGATGGACAACGATTTGGAGAATCATCGTGGCGTCAAACGACAAAATTATTGCGGCCCAGAAGAAAATCCTGGCCAGCCTGGTGGTGTGGGAGACGCGGATCGGCGATCTGTACGACGTCTATGCGAAGTTGTATTCCAAGAGCCGTCCGATGTGGCAGGCCCTGGCGGGGGAGGAGCGGCAGCATGCCACGCTACTCAGGTCCTTCACCAAGGAACTGGACGAAGGGCGGCTCTTCTG
>JBIIYJ010000388.1:0-4601 GCA_044346855.1 Kiritimatiellia bacterium | reverse complement strand
CCTTAAAGAAGCCGCACTGGGCTTCGTAGCCGCCCTCAAGCTCGGCTTCGGGCGTCACGATATAGCCCTGCACCTCGCCATTGGCCAGGCTCACGGGCCAGGTCTTCATGGGCGCTTTCTTCTTGAGCTCGAGCCCGTATTCGACGAACACCTCGCCCGGGATGCAGGCCAGGCAGGCGGAGCCCATCCGCAGCGCCTGGAGCTGGATCTTGGAACAGCGTTCCTGCCACAGCCGGAGTTCGCCGTTTTCCTGCGCCTCGGCCAGCGCGACGAGTTCCTCGGCGCCGAACACGGTGCATTCGGCCGTGCGGACAGGGCCGTGGGGCGCGCCGTCTTTTTTCAGCTTCTCGTAATGCGCCACCTTGGCCTTCAGGTTGGCCTCGGCGTCCTGATAGCTCATATACGTCCGCGGCTCCAGCTGGAGGAAGGCGGTCGCGGCCTTCAGGACCGGATCGCGGTCGTAGTCCGCATCCCCGAGCGCCTTCACGCGCTCGATGACGGGCGCCGCCAGCAGCCCCCCCAGCCGCTCGGCTTCGGCGAACGTCTGCCCCTTGACGCTGTAGCGGGGGCTCTGGTTGCCCGACGGGCCGGTGTGGTAAAGCGGGATCAGCCCGGGAAAGGCCTCGACCAGCTTCTGCTTGGCCAGCCCGGGGAAATCGCCGGACACGAGGGTGGAATCCTCGTGCAGCACGGTCGGATGCATGCCGTAGACGAGGTTCAGCGCGAGCAGCTCCTTCGAATCGGAGCGGCGCACGGCGAGGAGGCCGGCCTCCTGGTCGGCCAGCCCGTCGGGGCTGAGCCGGTTGGTCCCAACCCCCTCGATCCGGGCGGAGGTCACGGCCAGCTCGGCGTCGACCCGCTTCTTCCAGGCCGCCACGCCCGCCTCGACGATCCGGCTCTCGAAATAAGCCAGGTAAGTTGGATCTGTTTTGGGTACAACCGGATCGCGGCGGAACGCCAGGTAGTCGGCCGTCACGGGGCCCGAGTGCGTGTGCGTGGCGCTGATCAGGATGTGGGCCACGGGGATGCCCGTCTTGGCGTGGATGTCCTCGCGGCAGCGGTCGGCGCTCCCCTTCGAAATGAAGAGGATGTCGAGCGCGATCAGCAGCAGCTCCGTGCGGCCGTTGCCCAGGTAGAGCGCGGCCGCCAGGAGCGGATCGTGAACGCCCGTCGAGGTCCGCGGCACGTGGGGGTAGCCGTAGAGGAAGGACGGGCGGATCGGGGAAATGTCTTCAAGCGCGGCGCCTGCCTTCAGCATGGACTGCTCCTTTTACAACCGGACAACCGAGCCGTTTTTCTGGGATTCCAGGGCCGCCGTGAAGAGGCGATGGCTCCAGGCGGCTTCCTCCGGCGTGGCGCAGCCGGCGAACTTCGCGATCGGCTTGCCGTGGACGAGCTCGTGCATGAACGCGGCGAACATCTGCATGAGGATCGCGGAAAAGCCGATCTCGAAGATGCCGCCCGTGATCGTCTTGAAGGCCGTCTCGCTGCCCATGTCGATCTGCCGCCAGGCCTGCTCCTTGCCGGCATACTCCAGCACTTCCAGGCGGCGCGGGTTCTTGGTGGAAAACCGGGCGCACGCCTTCATGCCGAGGATCTCGATATTCCACGAGTTGGTCTCGCCGGGGGCGATGCGCTGGGTCTTGAAGGTCAGCGGGAACGGGCTCCCGGTGGCGGGGTCCGCGCTCTCGCAGAGCAGCGTGGCGTTGTCCCACGTCTCGCACGGCACCATGTTCCCTTTTCCGTCGGGCCGCTGCCTGACCATGTCGGAGAGGATCGCGCGCACGTTCCGGGGGAACCAGCCCGCCCGGAACGGCACGTGGCAGACGTGCATGCCGAGGTCGCCCATGCACCCGTACTCGCCGTTCACGGCCACCAGGCGCTTCCAGTTGATCGCCTTGGACGGATCCAGGTCGCTGGAATGGCGGAAGGCGGCGTTGACCTCGAGCAGCGGGCCGAACGCCTGCGACTCGATCATCGCGCCGATCCGCTGGACGGCCGGATAGAACGGGAACTCCGAGGAGCAGCGCACGAACACGCCGGGATTCTTCCGGATGCAGTCCATGATCGCGGTGTTCGCCTTCAGGTCGATGCCGAACGGCTTCTCGCCCATCAGGTGCTTGCCGCTGCCGATGATGGCCGTATACAGCTCCTGGTGCAGCACGTGCGGCACGGCGCAGTAGACGGCGTCCACGTTCGGGTCGGCCAGGAGCGCCTTGTAGTCGCCCGTCACCAGCTTGAGCGAGGGGAAATTCTCCTTGTACCAGGGGAGAATCGCCTCGTTCTTGTCGCAGACGGCCGTGAGCTCGGGCTTGAAGTCCAGGTCGAGCAGATGGAACCAGCGCGCCATCGCGCTGGCGAATTCGCGGCCCATGAGCCCCGCGCCGATGATCCCGAAGCGGATGGTCTTCATTAACCCATCAACTCCTTCTCGGTCTCGCCGATGGCCTCGTCGATCAGGTCCATGCCCTTGAGCAGCGTCTCGTCGTCCATGACGATCGGCGGGCTCATGCGCAGGATGTGGCCGGCCGGAATCCAGGCCAGCCCCTTGCGGAACGCCTTCTGGTAGACGCGCTTGCCGGCCTCGTCGAAGGGCTCCTTGGTGGCCCTGTCCTTGACCAGCTCGATGCCCATGAGGCAGCCCTTGGCCCGGACGTCGCCGATGATCTTGTGCTCCTTCATCATCTTCTGCATGCGCTTCATGGCCAGGTCGCCCAGGTGCAGCGAGCGGGCCAGGAGGTTCTCCTCCTCCATGACCTCGATGCAGGCCAGGGCCGCGGCGCAGGCCATCGGGTTGCCGCCGTAGCTGCTGGAGGCCGAGATGGACTCGAAGTGCTCCATGTACGGCTCGCGCACGGCCACGGCCGTCACGGGGAAGCCGTTGCCGAAGCCCTTGCCGAGGGTCACCACGTCGGGCAGCACGTTCCAGTGCTCCATGCACAGGTACTTGCCCGTGCGGCCCATGCTGGTCAGCACCTCGTCGGCCATCAGCATCAGCTTGTGCTTGTCGCAGAGCTTGCGCAGCTTCGGGAAGAAGTCGTCGGGCGGAATGATCGACCCGCCCCACCCCTGGATCGGCTCCAGCACGAACGCGGCGACCTGGCCGGCCGTTCCCTTGTCGAGGTATTCCTCGTAGAAGGCGATGTACTTGTCGGTGTCGATCGTCCCGTCGGCCTTGGCCCACGTGGGGCGGTACGGGTCAGGCCGGGGCACCATGTGGAAGCCGGGCGCGCGGGCGGGGCCGTAGACGGTCGAGCGCATCTGGGCCAGCGACACCGCGCCGTACGTCTTGCCGTGGAAGTCGTTGAAGCAGGAGATCATCTCGTGCTTCTTCGTGCCGGCGCGGCAGATGCGCAGGCCGGCCTCGACCGCGGCCGTGCCGCAATCGTAGAACTGGAAGCCCTTCAGGTCGCCGGGCAGGATGGCCGCGAGCTTCTCGACGAGCTTCGTCTTGATCTCGGTCGTGAAATCATGGGCGTTCATCAGCTTGCCGGTCTCGCGCTGCACGGCTTCGACAATTTTCGGATGGCAGTGGCCGAGGGTGGTGACGTAGATGCCCGACGAGAAGTCGATGTACTGGTTGCCGTCGATGTCCTTGAGCGTGCAGCCGTAGCCGGACTCGAACACCACCGGGAACAGCTTGACCTGGCCGCTCAGCCCCTTGAAATGCTTGCAGCAGCGGTCGTGCATGGCCTTGGACTTGGGGCCCGGCGCGGGAACCACCATCTTCGGATATTGAGTCAGATCCACTTTCGCCCAGTTCGATTTCATTCGCTGTTCCTTTTTAAGACTTAATTCACTTCGATTCGAAAACGCAGTTGCCGCCCACCCAGGTCCGGACCGGGCGGGTTTCCTTCGACCACAGGACCAGGTCGGCCGCCGCCCCGGCTTCCAGCCGCCCGAGGGCGGGCTGCTTCAACAGGCGGGCCGGGTTCAGGCTGGCCATGGCCCACACCTGCTCCGCGGGGAGCGTCGGCAGCCAGTTCAGAAGGTTCTCCATCCCGGCATCCAGGGTCAGCGCGCTGCCGGCCAGGGCCCCGGTCTTGGGGCCTTCCGCGATGCGGGCGCCGTCCCCGGGCTTGACCTTGACCTTGTAGCCCCACGGGGTGTCGTAGATCCCGGCAGGCAGGCCGGCCCCGATGTTGGAGTCGGTGATGAGCATGACGCGCCGCCAGCCCAGCACCGTGGTCCAGGCCTGCACCACCAGCGGGGGCACATGGCAGCCGTCGCAGATGAAGTCGACGGTCGTGCGGGTGTCGGCCATGAAGGCCTCGATCACGCCCATGGGACGAACGCCGGGCTCGTATTCGGGCGGGCTGTAGAACACGTCGTAAAAATGGGTGGCGTGGCGGGCGCCGGCCGCGATGGCCGCCTGCGCCTGCTCGGCCTTGGCGCGGGTGTGCGTGATGAAGGGCACGATCTTCTTCTCGACCAGGCGCTCGATGACGGGAATGATGTTCGTCGTCTCGGGGCTCAGCGACATGATGGCCAGCTTGCCGCGGCAGGCCGCGATCATTTCGTCGAGCAGCCCCACGTCGCCGTCCGTCAGAGGACAGGCGGCGCCCGTGACGGCCATGAAAGGCCCTTCGAGGTGCAGGCCG
>JBIIYJ010000387.1:0-4616 GCA_044346855.1 Kiritimatiellia bacterium | reverse complement strand
ACGACGAGATAGCCCGGCATCGCCCCGGCATTGGTCAGGACAAGGCTTCCGCCCACCGTCAGGCTGGGCAGCGAGTCCCCTTCTAAGCCGCCCAGGGTGAGGGTGCTGCCGGCCAGGAGCAGGGAGCCGCCCACCGACACGACCGGGTTCGTGGCGCCCCGGCCGCCAGATCCCAGGGCCCAGCGGGAGGAAAGCGCCTTGCCGCCGACCGTCAGCCAGCCGTTGCTCTGGATGACCACGTCGTTGGTCACGGTCAGGGTGAAGCCGGATTCCCCCAGGCAGACCGAATTGCTGGTCAGCAGGAGGCTGTCGGGAGCCCACGCGTTCCAGCCCGGCACGATCAGCCGGACGCCGTCAAACAACCGGCCGATCGTGGACGCCGTGATCAGGCCCGCATCGGGAAGATGGAGCGTGCCCATTCCCGCGGGATTCAAGGTGAAGAGCGGGCCGGCCGATGCGGAAAAGCGGACGGACGGGTCGTTGGCCAGCGTTGTATAGGAAAGGGCGATCCGGCCGCCTCCGGCGCCTCCGCCGCCGTAATTGGCGCCGCCATTTCCGCCATCCACCCGGATGACGCCGTTGGTTCCGGCGAAAACGGAGCAGGTGATATAGACTGAGCCGCCGGCGCCGCCGCCGTCGTAAGGCGCGCCGATCACGCCGCGCGCAAGAACAGCCCCGTTCACGGTAACGTTGGCGGCTTCAATCCGGATCGCCCCGCCGCCGCAGCCGTTGGTGGTCGGGTACGGGCTGCTGGCCCAGCGCGCCCCGCCGCTGCCCGGCGCCATGGGCGCATTGGTGGAGCCGTACTCGACGCCGGCCCCGCCGCTGGTGGTTGTCTGCGTTTCGTCGCCCCCGCGTCCGCCGTGCCCGCCGCCGCCGTTGTTGTTGCTGGCGCCGGAACTGGGGGCCTTGCCGGGGCCGTTGGCCACCAGGTAGCCTTTGCCGTCGGCGTTGATCTCGCCGCCCGTTTCGATCAGCAGGTTGGTGCAGGCGATGCGGATGCGGTTGGAGGTCAGGCCGCTCGGTTCGTTGGTGTAGACAAACGGGTACGGGAGGGTCATCCTGCCCCTGCCCAGGATTGCGACGTTGGTGGCATTGATCGTGGTGAACCAGTTGCTGCAGGTGAGCGAACTGTTCGAGATGACCAGACCCGCCAGGAGAGGGGTCGAATTCGTCAGGAGCGCCTGGTTGCCCGCCGGGTTGGTGATCAGCACCTGCATGCCCGCGGCGGGAACGACGGCCAGACTCCAGTTGCCGTCCGTGAACCAGTCCTGGCTGAGCGTGCCGCGCCAGATGTTGGTCGTTTCCTGAGCGTGGGCTGAAAACGTGGACAGAATGGCGGACAAAGCAATCAACCCGAGCTTGCGCATAACCCTCCTTTATGGATCGCTCTAATGGGATCAATTAAATGATTATTTGAACTTTACACGATTCAATTTTTATAATGCAAATCTTTTCGGCATCGCGGCAAGCGGACGCTACAAGTTGCCCACGATCCGGGCCTTGATGGTCTCATATTCCGAATCGCTGATCAGGCCCTTGTCGAGCATGTCCCTGGCCCGCTGGAGGCGCGTGGTGGGGTCGGGCTCGCTCTGGCCGGGAAGGGAAGGGGGACTGGCCTGGCCGCCCAGTTGGAAGCCGCCGGACTTGGCGCGCAGTTCCTCCAGTTCGCGCAGGCGCCGCTTTTCGCGCCAGGCTTGTTCCTGGGCCTGGCAGATCCGGTAGACGGCCTGGGCCTCGGCCTTGCGAAGGCCCCCGATCACGATATACCGGGCTCCGGCGTTGCTGGCCAGGTCGGGGGCGGGGAGCGCCTGGATGGTGAGTTCGGCCCCGAAGATGCCCACCCGGATGCGCGCCTCCTTGACGTCCTGCCAGCGGACGTCCTGCGGCGTGTAGCCCCCGAAGAGCCCGCGGGTCAGCGCGATGAACCGGCCCGAGGTGGCGAAGACGAAGAGCCGGCGGTGGGTCAGCGCGAAAAAGCGCCGCTGGACCGCACAGGCTTCCAGCTTCTCATCGGGAATGAGGATGGAGGCGACGAAGGAAAGCGTTTTGTCCACGCCGGGATCTCCCGTCATGTCCGGGAGCGCGGGCGGTTCGTCCGAGCGGCGGTTGAGCGTCATGGGAACAAAGATTAGAACAGGCTTGCCGGCAAAGCACGGATTTTTTTCCAGCTTCAAGAGGAGAGGGGGCGGGGTTCGGGGTTCAGGGAAGAGGGAGCGGGAGAGGGGTCAGGGTTCAGGGTTCAGGGAAGAGGGAGCGGGAGAGGGGTCAGGGTTCAGGGAAGAGGGAAGATGCAGGTTCCTCTGGACTCAGCCACTGACCCCCGAACCCTGAACCCTGGCTGTTGGGGCCTTGCCTGGTGGTCGCTGTCTCCAGCGGGCAAGCCCGCTGGGGGACTCAACCGCTGAACCCTTGCACCCTGGCAGCGCGGGTGATATGATGCGCCCTATGGATAGGACGGAACAGGAGTTGCAGGATATCGAGGCGACAACCGACCTTCTGGCCCGTGCATTGAAGTTGTCCGGCCTTGTCACGCGTGTTTTCGGTGAAGTCGGCTGGGACCTGGTCGTGGTTGGCGGTTCTGCGGTCGAATTCTACACCGAAGGCGCCTATATGTCCGGCGACATCGATCTTTGCCGGCGGAACCTGACCGGGATTCCCCTGCGGCAGGCGCAGGATTTGATGGGGAAACTCAAGGCCACAGGCGGTCCGCGAAGCTGGAAAGTGGCTGGACTTTTTGTGGATATTCTCGGTTTTCTTGAAAACGAAGCCCTGACGCCCTGCCGTACTATCCAAACCCCCAGCGGCGCGATCAGCGTTATGCCGGTTGAACTGGCGGTGGTGGAGCGGACATTGCTGGCCTTTTATCCGCAAGCCGATCAAGAGGCCAAAAACGTGGCTAAAAAGCTGTTGGCCGTCTGTCAAAGCGGGGAAACGCCCTGCGATTGGAACGAGGTTCGACGCCTGGCCCGGTTGTCGTCTTTCAGCGTGGAACGGGAATTGGATAGCCTTCGCGAGGAGGTCAGGCGTGAGCTCGAAGGATAAACTTAAAACGGACTGGACCTGGGAGGAATGGCAGGCCAGTCGCGCCAAGCGCCGGGCTGTGGCGGCCAAGGTCGGGCCTCCCGTGATCCGGCGCAAGGAAAGCGCTTCCGATGCCCGGTTGCGGAAAGCCTTTGGCGGCGAGCGGGGGCCTAAGTTCGAGTGAAGGGCCAGGCAGAATAGGGTTGAGGGTTCGGGGTTCAGGGTTCGGGGAAGAGGGAGAGGGAAGATGCAGGTTCCTCTGGGGGACTCAGCCCCTGAACCCCGAACCCTGAACCCTGGCTGTTGGAGCCTTGCCGGGCGATCGTTGTCTCCAGCGGGCAAGCCCGCTGGGGGACTCCAAGTCGGCAAGCCCGCTGGGGGACCTGAACCCTGAACCCCGAACCCTGACCCCTCTTTTCGACCCCTCTTTTCGCCATTTTTCTGACATTGACACCCCCAATCACTCATGGCACTATTATTAATCAGTCCAATAGGCCCGGGCTTCATGGTATTGTCCGGCCGTTTGAACAGGAGACTTTTTTTGGAACAGGATCAGGAAGTTTTGCGGCATAGCGCCGCGCACGTGCTGGCGGCGGCCCTCGCCCGCCTTTTCAAAGGCATCCAGCTCGACATCGGGCCCGCCACCGACACCGGCTTCTACTACGATGTCGACATGCCCCGGAAGCTGACCCCCGAGGATTTCCCCGCGATCGAGGCCGAGATGGCCCGGATCGTGGCCGCCGACCTGCCCTTCGAGCGCCTCGAGGTGAGCCGCGCGCAGGCCGCGGAGATGCTCACGGCCGCCGGCCAGACCCGCTTCAAGCTGGAGCGGCTTGCCGACATTCCCGAGGGCGAGACCATCACCCTGTTCAAGTGCGGCGAGTTCATCGATCTCTGCCGCGGGCCCCATCTGGCGAGCACGGGCAGCGTCAAGGCTTTCAAGCTCATGAGCGTGGCGGGCTCCTACTACCGCGGCACCGAGAAGAACCCCATGCTGCAGCGCCTCTCCGGCATCGCCCGCGAGTCGAGCGACGCCCTGGCCGCTTTCCTGCACCAGCTCGAGGAGGCCCAGAAGCGCGACCACCGCAAGCTCGGGCGCGACCTGGACCTGTACAGCATCCAGGACGACGTGGGGCCGGGGCTGATCCACTGGCATCCCAAGGGCGCCCGGATCCGCGCGATCATCGAGGAATTCTGGCGGCAGGAGCATTTCAAGGGCGGCTACGACCTGCTCTACACCCCCCACATCGGCCAGGCCGGGCTATGGCAGACCTCCGGTCACCTGGACTTCTACAAGGCCGGCATGTACAGCCCGATGATCATCGACGAGACGGCCTATTACGTCAAGCCGATGAACTGCCCCTTCCAGATCCAGATCTACAAGAGCCGCAAGCGCTCCTATCGCGACCTGCCCCTGCGCTGGGCCGAGCTGGGCACCGTCTATCGCTACGAGGACAGCGGGGCACTGCACGGGCTGCTGCGCGTCCGCGGCTTCACCCAGGACGACGCGCACATCTTCTGCACCCCCGAGCAGATCGAGGGCGAAGTGGCGCGCGCGGTCCGGTTTGCGCTCGACATGTGGAAGGCGTTCG
>JBIIYJ010000386.1:0-4618 GCA_044346855.1 Kiritimatiellia bacterium | reverse complement strand
CGCCTGCCGCCACCGCGACGAGGATTTCTGGGTCACCGACCTGCCGGGCCTCTATTCCCTCGAGCCGCACACGCCCGACGAGCGGGTGACCCGCGATTTCCTGGCCGGCGGAACCGCCGACGTGATTGTCAACGTCATCGACGCCACCAATCTCGAGCGCAGCCTCTACCTGACCACGCAGCTCCTGACCCTGGGGCTGCCGATGGTCGTGGTGCTGAACATGATGGACCTGGCCGGGCAGCTTCACATCGAGATCGATGTGGCCCGGCTGGCCGCGCGGCTCGGGTGCCCCGTCCTCCCCCTGGCCGCCCAGCGGGACCGGCGGATGGGTCCGCTGTTCGACGCCATCCTCGCCGTGGCCGCCGCCGGCGTTCCCCCGCTTCCCGCCCGCCCCGTTCCCGCCCGTGAAGAGGACCGGTATGTGTTCGCGCGGGAAGCCACCCGGGATGCGGTCGACCGCAGCAAGGCGCCCCTGCGCCATTTCTCCGACCGCCTGGACCGTTTCGCGCTGAGCCGGGTCGTCGGCATCCCGTTCTTCCTGGCGGTCATGTATTTGGTGTTCTACATCACTGTCAGCGGCTCCCGCCCCGCGGTGGGGCTGATCGACTCCGTCTTCGGCCGGCTCGTCGTGGAACTGCCGCGCCAGTGGCTCGAATCCCTCGGCGCACCCGAGCTGCTGATAACCCTGCTGGCGGACGGGGCCGGGGCCGGCATCCGCGCCGTGTCGACCTTCCTGCCGCCGATTTTCGGCATCTTCTTCTGCCTGGCGATCCTGGAGAATTCCGGCTACATGGCGCGGGGCGCGTTCGTGATGGACAAGTTCCTGCGCAAGATCGGGCTTCCGGGGCGGGCCTTCCTGCCGCTGCTGGTGGGGTTCGGCTGCAACGTGCCCGCCATGTTCGCCACGCGCACGCTGAAGGAGCGGCGCGAGCGACTGATCACGCTGCTGATCAATCCGTTCATGTCGTGCAGCGCCCGGCTCCCGGTCTACACCCTTTTCGCCGTGGCGTTTTTCCCGACCCGCGGCAGCCAGGTCGTCTTCGCCCTCTACCTGATCGGGATCCTAATGGCCGTTTTGACCGGGCTGCTGCTGCAGAAGACCCTGCTGCGCGGGGAGGCGTCCTCCTATGTCATGGAGCTGCCGCCCTACCAGATGCCTAGCCTGAAAGCCGTTTTTTCCCACGCCTGGGAGAACCTGAAGGGGTTCGTCGTGCGCGGCGGCAAGGTGATCGTGCTGGCGGTGATGGCCCTCAGCCTGCTGAACACGCTGGGCAAGGATGGGGACAAGGGGGAGTCCTGGCTCGAGCGGGCGGGCAAGGGCATCACCCCCCTGTTCGCCCCGATGGGCATCGAGCGGGAGAACTGGCCCGCGGCCGTGGGACTGATCACCGGCGTGGTGGCCAAGGAGGCCGTGGTCGGAACGCTGGACGCCCTGTACGGGCAGATGACGCCGGAGCCTGCCGCCGTCCACGAGCCCGTCACCGGCGCCACGCCCCACGCGGCGCACGACGAGCAGCCGCTCGCCCAGGGCGGGGTGCGGCAGGGCGTGATCGGCGCCATGCGCCATCACTTCGGCTCGCCCGCCGCCGCGTTCGCCTACCTGCTGTTCGTCCTGCTCTACGTGCCCTGCATCGCCACCCTGGCGGCCCTGCGCCGGGAGGCGGGCTGGGGCTGGACCGCTTTTTCCATCACCTACCAGACGGGGGTTGCCTGGCTGACGGCGACCCTGTTCTACCAACTCGCCACGTGAAGGAGAGGCCGCCGATGTTCGGATTCCGCTTCCGCCACCGCCGCTGCAACCCCCATCACCCCGAGCCCGCCGTGAAGATGCTCGACGAGGGTTTCGAGGAGTCGGCCTACCACATCGTGGCCAATCCCGACCGGCAGTCCCGCGAGATGGGTTTTTTCCCCGGCATGGAGGTGCGCATCCTGCGCAACGTGGAGGGCGAGCACGGGCTCGTGGTCGCGGTCGGCTCGGCCCGCTACGTGCTGGCCCGGAAGGCAGCCCAGGCGATCCGGGTGGCGGGGGGCGGGGGGCAGTGATCGGTGATCAGTGGGCAGTGATCAGTCGGATCGGTCCGATCCGTCTGATCGGTCGGACGGACTGGGATCACTTTTCCCGGTAGACGGCGACGGGGGCAAGCAGCCCGCCGGTTCCCAGTTCGTTGAAAAAGGTCCGGGTGCAGAGCAGCGCCACGTGGTTCACGGCGCCGGGCTCAACGGCGGCGGTGATCTCGAAGGAGAATGGTTCCGCGTAGCCGTTGGCCTTGCCGACCTCGCGACCGTTCACGAACGCCTTCACCGAGCCGTCCGTGGCGCCGATCCACAGGAAGATCTTCTTGCCGGCGGGCACCAGAGGCAGGGTCACCGGCGTCCTGTACCACACGCTCTTGAAGTAGTTGTGCAGGCCGAGCGTGGACCATGTTTCGAGGCAGACGTCCGTGGACTTCCAGTCGCTGTCGTCGAACTCCGGCCGGGCATACCCCGCCGCTTCGCCCGCGCCCTCCGGATCCGCCTTCCACTGGAACCGGCGCACCGGCTGCCGGGTCATCGAGACCGTCTCCGCCGCCACGCGCTGGGCGTCCCGGTAGGTCTTGTTGTAGAACGACTTCGCATAGCTGCCGCCCAGCGTGTTGGTCGACCAGTTGACCTTGGTGAAGGCGTACTGGTCCTTGTATTTCTCCGCGCTCGCCAGCAGGCGGGCGTGCCACGCGTCGGCCCGGTCCATCAGCCCGTCCCAGCGGCCCTCGGCCAGGTCCAGACGCAGTTTCATGAACTGCTCGAAGAGGCCCAGCGACTCGTTGGCCAGCTCCACGCGGAATTTCTCGGCGGGCGTTCCGGCCGCCTTGCGCGCCGCGTTCATCAGGGTGCGCGCTTCCTTCAGTTTCGCCGCCGGCCACCGCCGCAGGTGGCCGAAGCCGCAGCCGGAGAATTCCGGCGACTCCACCCAGACGCGGTCCACGAAATCCCAGTAGGCCGCCATCTCCGCGGCCGCCTTCCCGTAGAACAGGGTGTTGATTTCGGCGTAGACGTCGGCGGGCTTCCGCGCCGGATCCCAGGCCAGCCGCAGGGCCATGTACTGGGCGTGCATGAAGTATTCGAAATTCGGCAGCGTTTCCGGCTGCCAGAATTTGCAGTTGCCCTTGGTCAGCGCGAAGGGCACGTCGTGTTCCCATTTTCGCAGCATCGGCTGCGGGCCCAGGGGTTCCGCCAGGTAGTAGCCGTAGAAGTAGTGGCTGGTCTGCCGGGCCTTCCGGCCCCAGCCCAGCACGAGCTCGCGCAGCTCGGAATTGCCCGGAACGCGGTCGTCGTCCATGGGGTGCGAGCGGCTGTAGGTGATGGGCGCGATCTGGGGCACCACGTTGGGATGCGGTTTTTCGCGCACGGGCGGGCGGGTGTACTGCACGTAGGCCAGCACGCCCAGCAGGACGTCGGGGTCCTTCGCCGAGACGCGGGCGGCGACCCGGTTGACCAGCACGAGCAGGCGGTCGGTGAGCGAGTTGGTCTGCACGGTGGAGTCGAAATCGCCCGCGTCCAGGGCGCGGTCGGCGGGCGATTCGTCGAACAGGGCGCCGTCGTCGGGCGAGAGGGAGTAGGAGGGCAGGGGCGCGGCCGCGTGCTTCGCCAGGATGCGTTCGGCGAGGGCGTCGGCCAGCTCCGGCGGGCTCCACTTGAGGCGGCTGGGCATGGGGCGGCCGTCCGCGTGCTGCGCGATCCACTCGGGATGGGCGGCCCGCTGTTCCTTGGTCAGGTACGCCGATTCCAGCGCGTGGCCGGCGGCGAGGAGGAGGCCGCCGCAGCGGTTGCGGCGCCGGTAGGCCTCGTCGGCGTACCAGAGGCCGCGGTAGGTGGTGAACGGCGCCAGCGATTCGTCGGCCGCGGGAACGGTCAGGGGGTCGAGGGCGGGGAGGACCTCTCCCTTGTCGCTGGGCATGAACCAGCGGCAGCCCAGCCGGTCGAGGAGTTCGTAGACGGCGTAGCTGGAGGCGAGGTCGGATTCGCCGTAGAGGCCGATCCCCTTCTTGGAGTGCACAACGTAGCGGAAGCCCTGGCGGTAGGGGGCCTTGATGCCGACCTTGCCGAAGACGGCGGCGGCGCGGGCGCCGATGTAGAGGGGCAGAAGGCCGTCGGGCGGGGCCGCGTTGGTGGAGACGGCGATGGCCGCGCCGGAGATCTTCGACAGGGTGAGGGCCAGGTCGTCCACGGAATCGCGCAGCCGGCGGCGCTGCAGCTCGGCCTCGAGGGCGGGGTTGACGAGCTTGGCGGTGTTGTTGGAGGCGAGGAGGGCGGGCTCGGCCAGGATGATGGCGCGCGGGGCCTTCCGGTCGGCCAGGGTGACGGAGGCGGCCGGGGTGTGCAGGGGGGCGAGGGCGAGAGCGAGGGCTGCGAGAAGAAGGCCGTGGCGCATCATGGAAGTCTCCCGTTAAGGCCGCCATCTTACGGCAGCGGCCGGCCCGGGAAAAGGTTTTTGATCGCGCGCCCGGAAGAGAAGATTTCCCACGGTGGAACACGGCGAACAAAAGGAAGTGGGCACGGGTCTCCTGACCCGTGCGGGATGCGAGACCATTGAAAACCCGTGCCTCCGGTGGGCGGGATAAGGGCCGCGCGGTGAAGGGGG
>JBIIYJ010000007.1:0-44331 GCA_044346855.1 Kiritimatiellia bacterium | reverse complement strand
CGGCACGCTGATCGGGGGAATCACCACCCGGGCGGGGAGGGCGGCCGGGGGACGAGCCGGGCGCCCCGCCGGGGGCGGGACCGGCGGCGGGACGGGCGCCCCGCCCGCCTCCGCGCACGCCAGCGAGGCGCGGCAGCGGGCCACGGGCGTGCGCCGGGAAAAGGAGGCCACCGCCTCGAACCCCACCACGCCCGGCGGAACCAGCCGCTCGCGGAAAACACGCCCGAACAATTCCACCACCGTCATCACGTCGTTCAACCCGCGGTGCGACCGGTTCTCGGTGAGCCGGAAATGCCGCTTCACCGTCTCAAGCCGGTAGTTGCCGGTCTCGTGGATCACGCGGCGCGCCAGGGCCATGGCGCAGAACCCCTTGCAGCCCGCCGGCTCGATCCGCATCCGCCGGCACTCGGGCAGCAGCACGCGATCCCAGTCGAAGGCCAGGTTGTAGGCCACGATCGGGCGGCCGCCCGCGTAGTCGCGGAAGCGGGCGTGCCCCTCGTGAGGATCAACCCCCGCCTCCCGCAGGAACTCGCGCGAATACCCGTGCACCGCCTGTGCCCCCGGATCGATGGGCACGTCATGGTTGAGCAGCACCCGGAACGGCTCGCCGGCCGGCTCCCAGCCGACCATGCGCTGCGCCGCGATTTCCAGGACGTAGATGGGATGGTACAAGCCGCTGGTCTCGGTGTCGACCACCAGCCATTCCTCGTTTTTCATTGCAGGTGACTCAGAGGCGGACGCCCGATGGGATAGACGTTGAAGCCGATGGCATGCAGGGCGACGGGATCCAGCAGGTTCCGGCCGTCGAACACGAACGCCGGCTTCACCATGTCCCGGAAGATGCGCCCGTAGTCCAGCTCGCGGAATTCTGCCCACTCGGTCATCACCGCAATGGCGTGCGCGCCCGTGGCGGCCCGGTAGGGGTCGGCCTCGAATTGCACGCGGCCCGCCAGGTCGGCGAAGATCCGCGGGCCGTGGACCAGGGCCTTGGGGTCGGTGATCACGACCTCGGCGTGCTCCTCGGCCAACTCGCGGGCCACGCGGATGGCCGGGCTTTCCCGGGTGTCCCCCGTGTCCGCCTTGAAGGCGAGCCCGAACAGCGCGATCCGCTTGCCGGCGACGGTGTTGAACATCCGGGCCAGGATGTTGGCCGCGAAACGCTCCTGCTGGTAGTCGTTGATCTTCAGCACGGCCTGCCAGTAGTCGGCCACCTCATGCAGCCCGTAATGCCGGGAGAGGTAGACCAGGTTCAGGATGTCCTTCTTGAAGCAGGAGCCGCCGAAGCCGACGCTGGCGTTCAGGAACTTGGGCCCGATCCGAGAGTCCATCCCGATCGCGCGCGACAGCTCCCGCACATCGGCTTCGGTCGCCTCGCACAGGGCCGAGAGGCTGTTGATCGAACTGATCCGCTGCGCCAGGAACGCGTTGGCCGCCAGCTTGGAAAGTTCGCTCGACCAGACGTTGGTCGTGAGAATCCGGTCCGCCGGCACCCAATGGGCATAAATGTCGGCCAGCGCCTGCACGGCCTTCCGCCCCTCCGGCGTCTCGCGCCCCCCGATCAGCACGCGGTCCGGGTTGCGCAGATCGCGCACCGCCGTGCCCTCGGCCAGGAACTCGGGGTTGGAGAGCACCGTGAAACGGACCTTCCCGGTGCCCGAATGAAGGATCCTCTCCATGGCCTCCGCGGTGCGGACCGGCAAGGTGCTTTTCTCGACCACGATCTTGTCGCGGGTCGCATGCTCCAGGATCTGGCGCGCCGTCTTCTCCCAGTACTGGAGGTCGGCCGCGCAGCCCGCCCCGATGCCGAAGGTCTTGGTGGGCGTGTTGACGCTGACGAAAATAATGTCCGCTTCCCGGATGCCGGCCGCGATGTCGGTCGAGAAAAACAGGTTCCGGTTCCGGCACTCGCGCACGAGCGCATCCAGGCCGGGCTCATAAATCGGAAGCGCGTCCGACATCCAGGCGTTGATGCGCGCCTCGTCGATGTCCACCACGATGACCCGGTGCTCCGGACACTGCGCGGCGATCATGGCCATGGTGGGACCGCCGACGTAGCCGGCGCCGATGCACAAAACGGTTTTCCCGGGCCTGGCCGTTTTCGCCGTCATACGGACTTCTTTCCGTCGGCAGCCTTATGGGACGGGCAAACGGTATAGAGGCAGGGTTTCGCTTCGAGGCAGACGGCGCAGAATCCCCTCTTACCCGGATCAGACCAGAGCGCGCAGGAGCCTTTCGGCGCCCCGGCGGCTTCGGCCGCGGCCCGCTTTTCATGGTTGGCGTGGCCCGGACAGCGGACGGCCAGGCATGGCCGTTCTTTCCTCACGGAATGCTCGCACACGCCGTTGGCGTCGGCGTCCACCCACCCGCCGCACGTGCCCGGAGGACGGGGCTTGGACGGGGCTGCGGACTTCCGCACGGCTGGCGCGGCCAGGGCCGCTCCAACCCCGCGAGTGGCGAGCAGCAATACACTCAACCCGCTTGTCCTCAGAAAATGCCGCCGATTCATGTCGCCTCCGATGGTTGAACAGCCCGCATTATCACACTTGCTGAAATGAATGTCGAGATTGTACAATAAACGGCATGCCCATTTACGAATACGAAGCCGTTGAACCGGAAACCGGATGCGATCGCTGCCGGCAACCCTTCGAAGTCACCCAGCGCATGGCCGATTCGCCCCTCACCGCCTGCCCCGCATGCGGCAAGCCGGTGCGCAAGATCATCTCCTGCCCTTCCATCGGGGCGTCCACCTCGTCCTTTGACGCCCATGCCAAGAACAAGGGCTTCCACAAGCTGCAGCGATTGAGCAAGGGCGAGTACGAGGTGAAGTACTGAGGGAGGGGTCAGGGCTAAGCCGGGCACCGTGACGTGCCGCGCTTCGAGGCAGGTCTCTGGCGCCCGGTTCAGGGTTCAGGGTTCGGGGTTCAGGAACAAGGCCTTCTGTAGACGCGGGCGCTGAACGCGTCCGTATTCAACCCCGCTCAAACACTCCGGCCAGCGTCTTCTTCCCATCCGCCCCCACCCTGAACGCATAGAAGCGTTCGGGCGGCCCGGCCACCGCCACCACCCGGTCGAATGGACCGTCGCCCGGCTCGACCGCCTTCACGCCCTCCGGCAGCGGCCCTCGCCAGATGCTTGCCGGCGCCAGCTCGTCGTCGATGCCATGGTCCCCCCGATACCACGCCTCCACCAGGTCGGGGATCAGTTCGGGCATTTTGACGCCTAGAAAGCGCTTGAAGATCCGGAACCGCGTCCGCAGGCTGGGGCTCTCCTTCATCACGCCCCCGGCGAACACCGCCTCCGTCAGGCCAGCCCAGAAATCCGGAATCATCATGCAGGCCTTGCGCGTCACGCCGCGCAGGGCGGCCGCATTGTGGAAACCGTCCACGACCCGCGAAACCCGCGCCGTGCGCCACAGCTCCTCCGCGGAAAACGAGGGCGTCCGAAGAACCTCATAGGGCGGAACGGGCGACGCCTCGAGCGCCAGCGACTGGCGCCTCGCCTCCAGCCGCGTTCCCGGCAGCAGCTTCAGTATCTCCAGCTGGATCTCGTGCACCCCCAGCAGGGTCAGCAGAGTCAGATCCTGCCTCAGCCCGCCCCAGCTGGAGCCCGGCAGCCCCGCCACCAGGTCGGCATGCACCTCGAGCCCCCAGACGCCTGAAAGCAGCCTCAACCCCTCAAGCACCGCGTCGGGCTTCCCTCGCCGGCCGGACAGCCGCATCACCTGCTCGTCGAGCGACTGCACCCCCGCTTCCACGTGGAGAAGGCCGGGACGGAACCGGCGCAGGGCATCGGCCAGCTTTTGCGTCATGGCCGCCGGATCGATTTCAAGATGGAACCGGATCCCCTCGCCCGCCTCGCGGAACAGTTCCAGCAGGGCCAGGCAGCGCGCCTCGTCGTCGTTGAACGTCCGGTCCAGCACGCGCACGTCCCGGATCCCGGCCGCCCTGATCGCCTCCACGTCCGCCCTCACGCGGGCCAGCGGGAAGTCGCGAAGCGGGCTCCCGGCGCTGGTGCAGAACAGACAGCCCCCCCGGCAGCCCCGCGAAGTCTCAAGCTGGACGAAGGGTTTCCCCAGTGCCTTCAGGTCGGCCGGATCCAGCCCCGGGATCTCGGCCGGCCCCGGCAGCGCCGCCTCCGCGCCGGCATCCGCGACGCTTCCGCCGGACAGGAACAGGACGCCCGGAATGGCGCCCCAGGCCGCCGGCCGGTCCCAGGCGGCCAGCCAGTCGCGGAAAGCGAGCTCCCCTTCCCCGCGGATGCCCGCATCGACCAGGGGAAGCGGGCTGAAAAAGCCGTCCGCCCGCCCCAGCCACTCGGGGCCCCCGCCGATGACGATCGTTTTTGGGGACAAAACCCGGAAGCGGGCCAGGAATGCGGCCAGCCACTCGCGGTTGAACAGGTAGAAGGTGGCGGCCAGCACGTCCGGCTTCAGCGCCAGGACGCGCTCCAGCACCGCGTCCCGCGACTCCGGGACCGCCGTCTCGACGGTGGTCCAGTCCCACGCGGCCGGATCGGCGCACGGCCGGAGCCGCCAGGCCGCCAGGCCCGTGTGGGAATAGGAGGCGTTGACCGCCAGGAAGACCAGCTGTTTTTTCAAGGATGCATCCCGGCGCTCAGTCCGCCTTGCGCTGGCGGGGCGTGAAATCCTCGTCGCCGTTCAGCCCCTCGATGAAGGCCGCCAGTAGCCGGGACGAGTTGTCCAGGTCCTCCAGGGACAGGATCTCGACCGGGCTGTGGATGTAGCGGGTGGGAATGCTCAGCAGCGCCGCCGCCACCCCGCCCCGGGAAAGCTGGATCACGTTCGCGTCCGTCGGCGTGGCGCGCGGTTCGGCCCCGATCTGGATCGGGATGCCGGCCTTGCGGGCGGTCTCCTCCATCCTGTCGCCCAGGATGGGGTTGATGTTCGGCCCGCGGTGCAACTGCGGCCCCTTGCCGAGGTGGCAGACCCCGATGCGGCGGGAATCGTGGCCGGGACAGTCCGAGGCGAACCCGACGTCGATGGCGATCCCCACGTGGGGGTTGACCGAATAGGCGCTGGTGCTCGCGCCGCGGAGGCCGATCTCCTCCTGGACGGTGGCGACGCCGTAGACGCCGACCTTGAGCGCGCGGCCCTTGAGCCGGCGCATCGTCTCCGCCATCACGAACGCGCCGGCGCGGTCGTCGAAGGCCCGGGCCACCACCAGGTTGTTCGGCAGCTCGTCGAAGCCCATGTCGATCGTGGCGTAGTCGCCAACCGCGATGCGCTTCTCCGCGTCCTTGAGGTCCTTCGCCCCGATGTCGATCCACAGCTCGTGGAACTTGGACGGCTTGCCGCGGTCCTCCATCTCCGTGAGATGGATCGGCTTGCGGCCGATGACGCCGAGGATGGGCCCCTTGCGGCCGTGGATGCGAACGCGCTGGCCGATGGCGATAACCGGGTCGGTGCCGCCCACGCAGGTGAAATAGGCGAAGCCCTTGTCGTCGATGTGCACGATCATGTAACCGCACTCGTCGCAGTGGCCGGCCAGCATGACGCGGAACGGGGCGTCCGGGTTGAGCACGGTGATCACGTTGCCGTGCACGTCCGTGCGGATCTCATCGCAATGGGCTTTCATCCGGGCCCGGATCAGCCCCTGGATGCCCATCTCGTAACCCGACGGGCTCGGGGTGTTGAGCATGTCCCTTAGAAACTCGAGCGATTCCTTCTTCATGCCGCTTCCTTTCGATTTCACCGGCCTCATGCTCGCACAGGCACCCCGCCAAAACAAGCCAAGTTCGGTGCGGGGCAAGGACTTTCACTTTTCGTCAGGGGAATAGACCCGACTCAGCGCAGGACTGGGAAAAACGCCATGGCGCCATCCTCCGGATCCCGCCGAACCCGGATCGGGCAGTGGTACACCTTGTGCAGCCGCTCCTCGGTCAACACATCCTCGGGCGTTCCCGACGATTCCAGCCGGCCGTGGTCGAGTAGAAGAATATGGGGACAGAAGCTGGCGGCCAGGTTCAGGTCGTGGCTCGTGAGCAGGATGGTCACCCCCTCCTCGCGGTTCAGCCGCTCCACGATCCGCATGATGTCGAGCCGGTGATTGATGTCGAGGTGCGAGGTGGCCTCGTCCAGCAGGATCAGCCGCGGCTCCTGCGCCAGCACCATGGCCACAACCGCCCGCTGCCGCTCCCCCCCGCTCAGCTCGGTCACCGGCCGGTCCCGCAGGTCCAGCACGTCCGTCAGGGCCATGGCCCGTTCCGCCGCGGCCCGATCCGCCTTCGAGGGGCCGGCCCACCGGTCGATCTTCGCCGTGCGGCCCATGAGCACGAACGACTCGACCGCGAACGGCATCGGCACCTCCACCTCCTGCGGCACCACGCCCACCAGGCGCGCCCGCTCTCCTGCTTTCAGCGACTCCACGGGCCGCCCGAAAAGCTTCACGGAGCCCGCCCGGTGCGGCATCAGCCCCGTGATCACCCGGAACAGCGTGCTTTTGCCCGCGCCGTTGGGCCCCAGCAGGGCCGCCATGGCGCCGTCGGCAAGGTCGAAGCCGACCCCGTCCAGCACGGGCTTCCCGCTGTAACCCGCCACCACGTTCGTCAAGCTGATTGCCGGCTCGCTCATTCCATCCACCCCTGCCGCCGGCGCTGCCTCAGGATCCACAGGAAAAAGGGCCCGCCCACCAGGGCGGTGATCACGCCCACCGGCACCTCGCGCGGCGCCAGGACGGTGCGCGCCAGGATATCGCACGCGGCCAGGAACAACCCGCCAGCCAGCGCCGCGGCCGGGATCAGGCGGCGGTGGTCGGGGCCGACCAGGGACCGGACCACGTGCGGCACCACCAGCCCCACGAAACCGATCAGGCCGGCGATGGAGACGGCCGAGGCGGTCACGACGGTGGCCAGCACCAGGCCGGTTGCCACGGCCAGCTTGGTCCGGACGCCCAGGTGGTGCGCCGCCTCCCCGCCCAGGGTCAGGGCGTTCAGCTCCGGCGCCAGGCCCGCGGCGCCGACCAGGCCCGCCAGCACCAGTGCCGAACAGACCAGCAGGAGCGGGCGGGAGGGCATCTGCAGGTTGCCGAGCATCCACCACAGCACGTTGTGGACCCCCTCCGCCGGCGTGATGGAAAGCAGGAACATGAGCAGCCCGGAGCAGACCGAGCTGACGATGACGCCGCTCAACAGGAGCCCGTAGATGGACGGAACGCCCTGCTCGTCCTGCGCCAGGCGCACGACCAGGGCCAGCGCGCCCGCGCCGGCGGCAAAGGCGGCCAGGGGCACGGTCCAGATGGCGGCCGACCCGAACAGGATGGCCACGGCCGCGCCCAGCGCGGAGCCGCCGCTGACGCCGAGAACATACGGCTCGGCCAGCGGGTTGCGAAGCAGCGCCTGCAAAACCACCCCGGAGGCCGCCAGCGCGGCGCCGACCACGAGGCCCGCGCAGACCCGCTCCAGACGCAGCATCAGCAGCGCGCGCCCGCCATCCGCATGCCAGTCGGGCAGGCCGAAGCCGGACGTTCCGGCGAGCACCCCCAGCAGGGGAATCACCGGCGCCAGCACGGCCAGGAAAATCCAGAATGTCCGGGCCTTCATCGGGCTTTTTTGGCTATCGTCCATGTCGTTTCTTTATATCGTATTAACCGGCCGCGCTCCACTTATTTATCCGCATCTCCTAATCCTTGAGCTGGAACCGGATACTCAGTTCCGCGGAAAAGGATTCCGGCGGGGCGCCGGGTCGGGGCGGGACGAAGCGCGCCCCTTTCACGGCCTTTTCCGCGGCGGCGTCCAGGGCAACATACCCGCTGGATCCGCTGACCGCGACCTCGACCGGATGACCCCGCCCATCGACCCGGACGCGGAGCCGGACCGTCCCCTCCTCGCCCCGGACGCGCGCTCCCATCGGATAGCGCGGATGAATCGAGGATAGCGGGGCGGGCCCCCCGGGCTGTCCGTCGGACGGAAAAGCCGGCGCGTCAGGCCCTGTTCCCGGCCCGGAGGAAACGCCGGCCGCGCCCGAACCGGCGGGCGCGGGGCGCAGGGGAACAGCGGCAGGGGGCGCGGGAAGAGAAACCTTCGCAGGCGCGGGAGGAGCCGGAACCGGGGCGGGAACGGGCGCGGGCGCTGGAACGGGAGCGGGCGCCTCGGGCTCCGGCTCCGTGACGACCGGAACCGGCTCGGGCGGAACGGGCGGTTCCGGTACGGGCTCCGGCTCGGGTGGCGGCTCCGGCGGCGGTTCCGGTACGGGCGGCGGTTCGACGCGGGGCGGCGGCGCGGCCGCCGGAACAGGAGCCGGGGCCGGCAGGGATTCGATCTCGACGGACAACGACTCGCCCTGCGCAAGTTCTAATAAAGGGACACCCTTGTGCCGGATCATGGACCCGGCCATCTGGAACAAAACAGCATGGAGGGCCAGCGCGCAGAGCAGCGCCGCCAGCCATCGCCTCGCGCCGGCCGTCATGGCGTTTCCCGCTCGACCAGGAACGTCACCTGCTCAACGCCCGCCTCCTTCAGGCGCGACAGCAGTTCCAGCGCCACCCCGAGGTCCGACGCGCGGTCGCCCCCGATGAGCACGGGCGCCTTGCGGCCCTTCGCCTGCGCCGCCGCTTCGCCCACGGCGGCCTCCAGGTCCAGGACCCGGTCGCCCAGCCGGATCGCGTTATCGGGCGCGATGGTCAGCAGCACGGGGGTCGTCTTCTGGGTCGCCCCCGCGCCTTTCGGCAGGTTCACGCGGATGCCCCGGTGCACCGTCATGGACACCATGGCATACATGAAGAACACCAATAACAGGAACATGCAATCGATCAGGGGAACCATCTCGATCCGCGCCTTGCGTTCTTCATAGCCACTAGCGAGCCGCATGCTCCTGCCCTTTCCGGTAAACCACCTCGAACTGGGTCGCCACCTGCTCCAGCCGCCGCGTCTCGCGCTGGATGCGGGAGATGAAATAGTTGAACGGAAGCAGCGTGCCCAAGGCGATCACGAGGCCCGCGGCCGTGGTGATCAGGGCCTCGGCGATGCCGTCGGCGACGCCGCGGGGGTCCTCGACCTGGAGCTGCCCCAGCAGGTCGAACGACTGGATGATGCCGGTCACGGTGCCCAGGATCCCCAGCAGCGGCGCCATCGTGATGATCGTGTCGAGGATGGCCATGGCGCTCTTCATGCGGGCGATCTCCTCGCTCGCCGCCACCTCCATGGCCTCGCTCAACCCGTGGTCGCGGTGCTCGAGCCCCGCCCGCAGCATGCGCGTCGGCGCGCAGCGGGCGGCCTTTGACGCCAACGCGGCCTGCTCGAAGTCACCCTTCTGGGTCAGTTCGATCAACCGCTCCAGCAGCTTCGCGTCGCGCGTCATCGTCTCGCGCAGCCAGAAGATGAGCCGTTCGATGACCGCCGTGACCGCCACCAGCGAACACGCCAGCAGCGGCCACATCACGATCCCGCCGCGTTCCATGATTTCAAGCATAACCGCTCCTTAGAACCGCAGGCTCATGCCCGCCTTGAACTGGCGGCCCGGCGCCGGGTAATACCCGTTCGCGCTGAACCCTTCGTACGCCACCATGGCATAGGTCTCGTCCGTCACGTTGTCCACGCCGGCAAAGGCCGAAAAGCCCTTTACCGACCGGTACCGGAGCGCCAGGTCGAGCGTCGTGTACTCCTCAAGATCCGGGGCCCCGTTATCCACGTCCCCGCCCAGCGGGCTGGAGCCCGTGTAGCGGACGGTCGAGTCGAGCGACAGCTCGGCAAGAAGCCCGATCCGGACCGTGCCGGCGGCCTGCTGGGAGGGAACCAGGGGCACGTCGCTCCCGTCGTTCGGGCCGGCGGTGAATTCCGCGTCCACGACCGTGTAGCTGGCCTCCAGTTCGAGCCGCTTCAGCGGATTCCACCAGCCCGCCAGCTCCGCGCCCAGCCGCAGGGTGTCGTCCAGGTTGGCGTTCCGGTTTGCAACCGGATCCCACGCCACCTCGTCCTCCATCGCGAAGCGGAACAGGGTCGCCGAAGTCCGCCAGCGCGGATCCCAGCCGAATTCCACGCCCGCCTCGGTGTTCAGCCCCTTCTCCGCGTCCAGCTCCTTGTAGAAGTCGTCGGTCCCGAAGCCGTAGTAGCTGATCTGCTCGTCGACGAACGGATACCGGTAGACGGTGCTAACCCGGGCGAACACCTTGGACAGCCGGTCGAACGCGTAGACCACGCCGCCTTCCCAGGACTGGCCCTGATGGGTGTCGGACTCGTCCACCACCCGCGTCCCGGCCGAATCCGCATCGGCCGTCAGCTCCGCCTCCTCGAGCCGGAACGCGCCGTGCACGATCCACCTGGGCGTCAGCTCCACCTGGTGCCGCACATAGCCGCCGATCGTGTTTTTCTCCAGATCCGCGTCGATCATCTCGGAGGTGCGCGCCTGGTCGGCGTACCGCTCCACGGCCAGCCGGTCCTGGTAGAGGTCCAGGCCGGCGATGGTGCGCTGGTTCAGCCCGCCCCAGGCGCCGTCCAGCGTCACGCGGGGCTGCGCCGAGTAGCTGTCCAGGTCGGAGTCGCTGAACATGAACCAGCTGGCCACGTCGCTTTCGGTCTCCTTCTCCGACCAGCCCAGGCCCGCGTCGAGGCGCAGCCCGTCCACCGGCTCGGCATAGTAGTCGACGCTGACGTTCCGGTAATCGTTGTCGGACTTGTCGTCCGGGTTATGGCTCTGCTCGGGATCGTCCTCCATCTCCTCCAGGGTCAGGTCGCCGGGCAGCTCGTAGTCGCTCCTGTACCAGGAGCCCCCGAGGGCCGCGCCCGCGCGGTCGCTGAAGTCCGAGCTCAGCCGCCCGCCCGCGCCGTAGGACTCCCAGCCGCTGCGGTCGCGATACCCGTCCGAGGCCTGCCACTCGGCGTTGGCGGCGTAGGCGGCGGGAAGCCCGCTGCCGAGCGGCCCGGAAACACCCGCGCGGCCGATGTAGGTGTCCTCGCTTCCGCCGACCAGGGAAAACTCGCCGGCGGCCGCGGGCGACCCCTTCTTGGTGATGATGTTGATGACGCCCTGCGAGGCGAAGTCGCCGTACAGCGCGCTCTGGGAGCCGCGCAGCACCTCGACCCGGTCCACCTGGTTCAGGGGGATCTGCAGCCAGTTCATGGACGCCATGTCGGGATTGTTCAACCGGCGGCCGTCGAGCAGCACGAGCACGCGCCCCTGGCTGTTTTCGCCGCCGCCCCGCATGGCCACCTCGGCGATGGGGCCGCCGCTCAGGCTGCGGACCTGCACGCCCGGCACGTCGCGCAGCACGTCGGACAGGTTGTTCGCGCCCTTCCTCTCGATCTCCTGCGCCGTGACCACCGAAATGCTGACGGGCGTCTTCGCCGCCTCCGCATATTCGCGGGTCGCCGTCACCACGACCTCGGTCGCGTTCGTCCTCACCGCCTCCTGGGCCGAAACCGCGCCCGCGCCCAGCACCACCATCACCATCCACGACTTCCTGTTCATAGTCCTCTTTTATCCTTTCAACCGAATTTCAAGTCCTGCCACCATCAGTAAAACCTCGTCCGCCGCCGCCGCCAGCCGCTGGTTGGCGCGGCCAAGCGCGTCCCGGAAAAGCCTCCCGAGCCTGTAGGGCGGCACCAGCCCCAGGCCGACCTCGTTGCTGATCACGATCCAGCCGGCGGAGCTCGCCCGCATCACCGCGATCAGGGAATCGACCTCCGCGGTCAGCCGCGCCTCCGCCTCGGCGGACGGCGTGTCGTCCTTCATGTCGCAGACGGCGTTGCTGGCCAGCAGGGTCATGCAGTCGAGCAGAACTACCTTCTCCTCGCCTGTCAGGGCCTCCGCCAGCCGCTCCCCGACCCGCCTCGGAGCCTCCAGGGTGCGCCAGCCGAAGCCCGCCCGCCCCTCCTTGTGCCGCACGATGCGCTCGTGCATCTCCGAATCGAGCGCCTCGCCCGTGGCCACGAACAGCACGTCGCGGCCGCCGCGCTCCTGGGCCAGTTTCTCGCCCAGGGAGCTCTTGCCGCTGCGCGACCCGCCGAGGATCAGCGTCCACCGCCCCCGGCCCTCCCCGACAATCGGAACTTCATTGATGCCGCTCATGTCGCCTTCCCGGCCCGGCCAAGCGCATCGAGCGACTCGGCCAGGTCCTGCTCGTTGAACACTTCCAGCGTCAGCACGCCGTTGAACGACTGCCTCAGCAGCCGCACCACGGGATCCAGTTGGTCGGGGGGCATCTTCAGCAGGGACTGATGATCCCGGCTGCCGATCCCGTGCAGATGGACCACCCGGGTGCGGGGCAGCCAGGCCGCGAGCGCCGCCGCCGCATCCTTCCCCTCCAGCCACAGATGGCCGATATCGGTCGTCCTGCTCACCGGCACCCGCTCCAGCACGGCCTCGAAAGCCGCGGGATCCCATTTCTCAAGATTCTCGACGCACAGCAGCCCGGGCTCCGGGACCCAGGCCGAGGCCGTTTCCAAAGCCCGCACCGCCTGGTCCTGCCACTCCCGCAGAGGCAACGGGTTATCCCGGCAGGCCCCCCAGGGCGGAGGCAGTCGGCCCGCGTCCAGGTGGACGGTGTAGGCGACCGGTTCGAGATCCCGCGTGGCCTCGATCACCCGGCGGGCCTTGACCAGCGAGACGTGGCCCGCCTCGCCGCCGTCGGCCAGCCGCAGGTCCAGCGGCAGGTGGACGGTGTAGGTCAGGCCGTGGCGCGCGGCCCGCTCGCGCAAGGCCCTGCGCAACGCCGCGTCCGGCAGGTTGCTCCCGTGCTCATCCGTCTCGAACAGAACCAGTTGGATGTCCGAAACCCGCCCCGCCAGATAATCGACGTTCGGCAGGATCTCGTCCGGGATGATATAGGATGTGGTGCCGATCCGGAACATGCCCTACTCCTAATATGGCAACACCAGGGTGGCGGCCGCCAGGGCCGCGATCTCGCCCGTCTCAACCGCCGCGCCCAGCACGTCGCCCGTGATGCCGCCGATCCGGTCCTGCGCCAGGCGGACCGCCACAGCCCCCGCCCCCGCGGCCGCCAGCAGCATCACCAGGCCGGTCATCCCGCCGAGCAGGGCGACGACGAGCCCCGTCATCGCCGCGGCGGTCGCCTCGGGCGAGCCGAGCCCCTCCCGCGCGCGGGCCCCCATGCCGCCGGGCCGGGCCAGCGGAATCCCGCGATGGGCCAGGATCATCACCATCACGGCCCGCGCCGCGACCGGGGCCGTGACCAGGGGCCAGATCGCGCGCACAAGCCACGGAAGGTCCGGGGCGCCCTGGGCGCGGGTCATGATCTCGTCGACCCCGGCGAATTTCAGCAGCAGCGCCAGAATGAGGCCGATGACGCCGAACGCGCCGATGTGGGGGTCCGACATGATCGCCAGACGCTTCTCCCGGGTCACGGGCGTGAAAAAGGAATCGGCGCAGTCGCTCAGTCCGTCGAGGTGCAGCCCCCCCGTGAGGCCGACCCAGACGGCCAGCACCAGGGCGCTCCCCACCAGGGTCGGGTCGGCGATCCGGTTCCAGGCCACGGCCGACAGGGCCAGGATCAGGCCGATCACCAGCCCGACGACCGGAAACCAGCCCACCAGCCGGCCCCAGGGCTGGGCCGGATCCCACTCCACCGAGACCGGCAGCCGGGTCAGCAGGCTCAGGGCGCGGCGGGCGTTGCGCCAGCCGTCCGAGATGCCCGGCGCGGCCTGCCGCAGCGCCGACCGGGCGCGCAGCCACTGGATGCGCATCCTCATTTCGGCGCCCCCTCCTTCTCAGCCCCTTGCGGAGGGTCGGGATGCAGGCACCGGCGCAGGGCGGCCACGCTGTTCATCACGCGCGGGCCCGGACGGAGCATCTCGGACAGGTCGAACCCGGAATAGAGCCGGCCGTCCTTCACCGCAGCCAGCGAGGCGAAGGCGGGCACCCGGGCGACGCGGTTGGTGTTATCGGCCGAATCGCCCATGAACAGGCAGAGGATGACTTCCGGGTTCCGGCTGATGACCCACTCCGGGGACGCCGTGAAATAGGGCGACTCGACCTCGTCGCCGATATTCGTCCCGCCCGCCAGCGTCACCAATTCGGAAACAAAGGAGCCTCGCCCCACGGTGTAGAGCGGGTCGTCCCACAGCTCGACGAAGACGCGCGGCCGGCCCCGCGCGGGAACGGCGGCCCGGGCGGCGTCGAATTCGGCGCGCAGGGAGTCGGCCAGCGCCCGGCCCCGGGCGGCCTGCCCGGCCAGCTCACCCACCTCGGCGAGGGCGGCGGGGATGTCATCCAGGTGCAGGCAGCGGATCAACCGGGCGTCGAGCCCCCGCTCCTTGAGGCGGGCGGGGAAATCCTTGTTGAGAAGGTCGACGTAGAGAATGCGGTCGGGCCGCAGCGAGAGGAGCATCTCGAAGGCGGGGTCGCCGTACCCGCCGACCACGGGAACCGCGGCGGATTCGGCGGGATAGTCGCAGGCCGAGGTGCGGCCGACCAGATTGGACCCCGCCCCCACGGCGAAAATCATCTCCGTGAGGTTGGGAGCGAGGGAGACGATACGGGGGCCGGAAACGGGGTTGGCCCGGGGAGGTTCCGCCCGCCGGCAGCCGGAAAGGGCCAGCAGACTCAACATTAATAAAAGACGCAAAGGCATGCTCTTTATCCGCGAAAGAGTATGAGCGGGCAATTGGGAACGTCTTCTGGCTCCCGGCTTCGAACCCGGCCCCCTTCCTTCCCATCCGCACCCGCGGACAGTGGATTGACAGGGGCTGGTAGCCGGTTACAGCGGCGCGACCGCGTCCGATTATTCACGGACTTCCGTTTTCCCAATCGCGTTCAGGTATCCAAACAACACGACCATTGTTAGCACAAGGGCATGGACAGGGGAAGAAAAAAGAAAAGGAGGGGAAGAAAGGGTTCAGGGTTCAGGGTTCGGGGCGAAGCCGGGCACCGTGCCGCGCTTCAAGGCAGGTCTCTGGTGCCCGGTCCAGGGTTCAGGGAAGTGATCAGAGTCTGACCGGTCTGACCGGTCGGACCTGTCTGACTGATCACCGATCACTGATTACTGATCACCGATCACTGACATCCGCTATCAGCTATCAGCTATCAGCTATTCTTCGTCTCCTTCAGCCGTGGAAAGCCGGCAGAGGCCGCGCTTGGAGGAGGCGGCGAATTCGGTCATTTCCCGGGCGGGCGTACCTTCGGCGAAGGCTTCCCGCATGCGCGCGACGGCCTCGCTCGTGGTCAGGCCGGAGCGGTAGAGGAGGCCGAACGCCTCCTTGACCTGGTGGCGGTCCTCGGCGTTATAGCCGGCCCGCTTGAGGCCCACGAGGTTCAGGCAGGTCACGCGGTTGGAGCAGATGCCGTGCACCAGGCAGAAGGGCGGGACGTCCTTGCTGACGCCGGAGCCCCCGCCCATCATGGCCAGGCGGCCGATGCGGACGAACTGGTGGACCATGACATTGCCGCTGAGGAACGCGCGCTCGCCCACCTCGGCGTACCCGCCGATCAGCGCGCTGTTCGCCAGAATCACGTTGTTCCCCAATCGGGCATTGTGCGCGACGTGCGCGTTGGCCATCAGGAAACAGCTGTCGCCCAGCACCGTCTCGGTTCCCGGCTTGGTGCCCCGGTGGATCGTCACGTACTCGCGGATCACGCACCCCTTGCCGAGCCGCACGTAGCTGGGCTCGTTCGTGAACGCCAGGTCCTGGGGGGCGTCGCCGATCACGGCGCCCGTGTGGAGGCGGCAGCCCGCGCCGAGGGTCGAGTAGGCCAGCACGCTGGCGCGGGGGCCGATGTGGCAGCCGTCCCCGATTTCAACATTTCCCTCCACGATGGCGAAGGGGCCGATTGACACGTCCCGGCCCAGGCGGGCCGAGGAATCCACGATCGCGGTCGGATGAATGGACATGGAACTCCTATTCGTTGAAACTGACGGCGCCCGATTCCCGGAGGCTGGCGAAATCCTCGCCGCCCGACTCCCGGAGCCGGCCCAGGATCACGTGGTCCAGCACCGGGATGCCGACCATGCGGCCCGCCTGCACGAGCTGTTTGGTGAGGCGGATGTCCTCGCCCGACGGGGCGGGATCGCCCGACGGGTGGTTGTGCGCCAGGATCACGTTGGCGCAGGCGGCCAGGATGGCTTCGCGGAACACCTCGCGCGGGTGGGCCGGGCAGGTGTCGAGCAGCCCCTGCGACACCTCGACGGGCGCCTTGACGAGCCGGTTCTTGACGTCGAGCAGGAGCACCCAGAAGCGTTCGCGGTCCAGCGCGCGCGCCTGCTCCCTGAGGACGGCGGCCACCTGGGCGGGGGTCCGGAGGGTGACGCTGGCGGGAACCGCCTCCTCGGTCAGGCGGCGCCCCAGCTCCAGGGCGGCCTTGAGCACCTGGGCCTTGCAGGGGCCCATGCCTTCGGCCCGGGCCAGGGCATCGAGGGGAACCTGGGCCAGGCCCGTCAGACTGCGGTGCTCCCGGAGCAGCTTTTCGGCCACCTCGACGGCGTTGATCCCGGGCTTGCCGGTCCGGATGAGGATGGCCAGCAGGGCGGCGTCCGAAACGTTCTGCACCCCGCGCCGCTCCATCTCCTCGCGGGGGCGGAGCCGCTCGGGCAGGTCGCAGACGCGGTAGGCCTTGCGCTCGGGAAGATCCGGGCTTTCGTCATAGCCCGCGGACTGTTCCTTCTTCGAGTTCATCCCGCGAATCCTACCTTTCCCGCTTTCACGGGTCCAGCAAAACCGTCCCCATCACCGCCAGGGGGCACCTGTGATTAGTATTACTGATACGCTTTCCTGATGCCAGATGTAGGGGCTCCGCTCGCCGGAGCCCGCAGGTCCGGCGCCTCCACTCGGCGGGCTTCGCAAGCGAAGCCCCTACACATGCCCGCGCCTTCTTACAGCTCACAGATGCGTCACCGCACCAGCAGCACCGTTCCCTTTTTCAAGGTGGAGAGGAAGAACGAGGCCGTGCCGGGAAGAGCGCCGCGGGCGTCGGGGGGATTGTAGTAGCCCGACCCGTTGGTGACGGTCCAGGTTCCCCCGAAATCGGGAGCCGTGGCCGACTCCATCACGCGGCCAGACCCGTCCGCGATGTAGGCCGCCATGCGGTCCTCCGGCACGTTCACCCAGACGGCGATGCGGCCGCCACCGCCGCCGCCGCCGTTGAGCGCGGCTCGGCGGTTACCGCCCCGGGTGGCCAGAAAGCCCGTCGAGGAACCGCGGAACGCGCGGCACCGGATATAAACCGCACCCCCGGAGGCGCCCGCTCCATGCGAACCGTAACCGGCGTCGCCATCGGCAATCAACGTCCCGTCCAGCGTCAGCGGGCCGTCCGTTTCGATCCGGATCGCGCCCCCGCCCGAGGAACCCGAGTTCAAGTCAGCCCCGCCGCTGCCGCAGTAAATCGGCATATATCGGTTGCCGTTGGTCGACCCGGGCGTTCCGCTGATTCCCTGCCCGCCGCGGCCCCCATACCCGCCGCCGCCATAGGTGCCCCCTTTCCCATAACCGGTGAAGGGCTGGAACCCCGCCCCGTTCGCGTTGAAGCCCGCCCCCGTTGCGACCGTCATGGAGCCCGCCCGGAACAGCGGAGACCCGCCGTCATTGTATTCCGAATAGGGATAGATCCAGCAGCCCGGCGCAAGGGTGACAACGCCGGTCACGGCAACCTGTCCGCTGTAATTTACGGCCAGCCCGTTGGTCGGGCCCGCGTAGAGCGCCATCGCCGAGGCATTCGTCAGGCGCAGATTGCCGCCGCACCGGAACTGGAAGTCGCCAATCAACCCCAGCGTGCCCGCATACATTGTCACGTCGCCGGCCACGGTGATGCGGGGAAGGGGGGGTTCAAAGGTAAACGCGCAATTGCTGATGATCAGGAAGCCCGGGGCCCAGTTCGTGAAGCCGGGCAGGATCAGGCGTCCGTCCTGGATCAACCCGTTGGCCATCGTGCTGCCCATGATCGAGGCGTCGGGCAGGTAGATCGTTCCGTCCTGGCTGGCCCGATTCACACCCGAAAAAGCCGTAATCCCATCGGGCCCGCGCCTCGCCGAAAGTTTCACGCCGGGCCAGGTTCCAGCCTGGTTGGTGACGTTGTAAACCACGGCGATCCTTCCGCCGCCGCCGCCGCCGCCGTTGTTCGCGCCGCCGCCGCCGCCCCGCACCGAAATCAGGCCGTTTGTTCCGCCTGCCACGTTCAGGCACCGGAGATACACGGCGCCGCCGGAGCCGCCCGCCCCGTGGGTTCCAAGATTGCTTTCGCCGATGGCCGTCAGCGTTCCATTCAGCGTGATCGTGCCGTTGGTGACGTCGATGCGGATCAAACCGCCTCCCGCGCCGCCGTAGGCGTGACTGCCTCCGCTACCGCAGTCCTCCGGAGCCACGGGATTGCCGTAGGTGGGGCCCCTCGACGTGCCGGCGGATCCCGCGCCGCCGCCGCCCCCGTAACCGGCGCCGCCATAGAGATAGACATTCGAACCCGGACCGGTACCAAAGGCAAAACCGGCATAGTCGGCGTTGAAACCGGCCCCCGCGTCCACCGACAGGCTTCCCGCGCGGAACAGGACCGATCCGCCGCTGATGGGGTCGCACATCGGATAAACCCAGGCTCCCGCGCTCACCGTCATGGCGCCAGTGACGCTGACCAGGGCGCCATACGACGGGTTAAACGCGTTCGTCGCTCCGGGCCCGATATCGAGCCGGGAAGCGCCTGTCATCGACAAGTTCCCGCCCACATCGAACAGGGCATTCCCGGGCAAGCCGACGCCGCCGGAATAAAAGGACGCATGATTCGAAACGGTCAGGACGAAATTCGAATAAGGAACGGCAAAGTAGCAATTGCTCAGCGTGAGACCGTTAACGGTCCAATTCGTGAAGCCGGGAGTCATCAGCGTGACGTTCCAGAACAGATTGCTCATCGTTTCGGAAAGGCACTGGAGATCGGGATAATAAGCGGTGCCCCGCTCTCCCAACCGGAAGCCTGCCAAGCCGGGGGTGGCGTCCATGCGCACCAGGAACTTGGGCGCCGATGCCTGGGCAACGGGATTGTAAACGACGGCAATACGGCCGCCGGCCCCGCTCGCTCCGGAATTACTGCCGTTGCCTCCCTTGGCAGAAAGCAGCCCGGTGACGCCTCCCTCGAACCGGTTGCAGGTGATGAAAATGGACCCGCCCGCCCCTCCGGCGCCATGCGTACCAAGGTAATTACGCCCGTTCGCCGTAATCGTGCCATTCACGGTCACGGTCCCCAAAGGAGCATCAATCTTTATCGCACCGCCCCCATCTCCCCCCAATGTGGCGTTCCCGCCCCCGCTGCCTGGAAGAACCGGGGCGGCCGGATCATCGTACGAGATGCCGCCGGGCGCCCGCGAATTGCCCACGCCGCCCCTGCCGCCATGGCCGCCGCCACCCGCGTTGCCCCCTGCGCCCGGCCCGTTCGTGCGCATGAACCCGCCGTAGTTCGCATCGACGACCGCGCCCGCATTGAGCGTGAAATCGGTACAGGAGAACCAGATCCGGTTGGTCGGCCCGGCCAAGGTGTAGGCATTGGTCACCACCTTGACCGTGCCGCCCTGAAGAACGACCGTGCTCGCCGAAAGGCGGGTCATCCAGTTGGAAAACGTCAGCGTGGCGTTGGTCATCGTGAACGAGGCCAGTTCCGGCGTTGCATTGGTCAGCAGGATCGCAGCCCCGCCGCCGACCAGCACGGCGTCGCCCGCCGCCGGAACCCCGGTCAGGCCGCTGGAGTTGGTCCATTTCAACGGATCGAACCAACCGCCCGCGCCTCCCGTCCAGGAAACCGTGTCAGCCACGGCCGCCAACCCAAAGAAAGCCACTACCGCTGTGGATGCAAGCAGGCCGATTCGTCGTTTCATGAAATTCCTCCCGATAGACAGGGAATACCCCTCGATTGCGAAAATTGTCTCATGATCAGACAAAACCGTCCAGCATGCTTTTCCCCGCAAAGAAACTCATTCTCTACTTCGTTTGGAAATCGCGATGGCGCCCGAAGGGAACAACTCGCTGATGTTGAAACCGTGTCTTCCGTTCGCCGTGTTCCACCGTGGGAAGTCTTCTCTGGAGGCCCGTGGGGCTGCCAGTCGCTTGCGAAATGCGTGTAAGGAGCAGGTCAAGCCCATCGACAGGCTCAGGGCGGGCCGCCGTACTCCAAATTTACGATCTGTCGATCCCGTCGAAACTGCAATGCGCCCGGGAAAATGCTGGACTTAACAACCCGCTTTCGCCTAATCTTATGGTTTATTGCTATTTCGGAGAGGTGACCGAGTGGTCGAAGGTGCGGCACTGGAAATGCCGTGTACTCCAAAAGGGTACCGGGGGTTCAAATCCCTCCCTCTCCGCCATTCTACGCTCTGCGCTCACAAAGCTGAGCTTGAGCTTCGAATGGCAAGCCCCAGAGCGCAGAGCGTAGAATGGCGCCCTTCGAAGCGCAAGGGAGGCTCCGCGACCGCCGCGCGTAGTAGGGCGTCTTCGACCTTCCGCACAATAAGCGCCGAGTGAAGGATGGCGCCCTTCGAAGCGCAAGGCCGGCTTTGGGGCCGCAGCGCGTAGTAGGGCGAAACGCGGCTTCAGCTTGAGCTTCGAATGGCAAGCCATCCCTTCGCGCAAAAGGCGAAGAGCGTAGAATGGCGGCGATACCTTTTTTTTATTCCATCCCTCACCCGGGAGACGCCGACATGACACGGATATCCGTCCGCCTTCTCGCGGCAACCCTCCCGGCTTTCCTGGCCACCCCCTCCCCCGCCGACCTGGCATTCAAGGCCGTCACCCTTGACCCGGATTATGCCGCCTACGAACGGGCCGTGGCCGATGTGAACAACGACGGCTCCAACGACGTCGTGTGCGTCTCGGAAAACGACAACGTCATCCGCGCCTTCCTGGCCCCGGACTGGACGAACGTCGTTCTCGCCGTTCCGGCCGGCGACTACACCTGGCCGCGCTGCGATGATTTCCAGGCCCGCGACCTGGACGGCGACGGGGACGCCGACCTGGTGACCCGCCTCGGCCCCGCACAGATGAGCGACGCGCCGGGCATCGCGGCCTGGTTCGAGAACCGGGGCGCCGAAGGCTGGGTCCAGCACGCCATCGGCGACTCCGCCGGCTATGTGAAGGATATCTGCGTGGCCGACCTCGACCGGGACGGCCGGCCCGACGTGATCATGCGGCAGGACAGTGAAACACAGATCTATTTCCAGGAAAACTCCGGCTGGACCACCGTCACCCTCTACCACGATCCGCATGAGGGCATGGAGGTCGGCGACCTCGACATGGACGGCGACCCGGACATCGTGCTGAACGGCTTCTGGTTCCCCACCCCGGACACCCCGGCCGCGGCCCGCAATCCCGCCCGTTACATTTCCCATTCGATCGATGCGCGATGGTTCAATCAGACCGGCGACTGGACCGCGAACAGCTGCAAGGTGGTCCTCGGCGATTTCGACGGCGACGGCACAAACGACGTCGCGTTTTCCCACTCCGAGCGCGCCGGCCACGCCGTGCGCTGGTACCGGAACCCGACCCCGCTCGCGGACGCGGGCTGGACGCGCCACTCCCTGGGCGTGGTGGATTTCTGCCACACCCTCCTCGCCGGGGATTGGGACCTGGACGGGGATATCGACCTGCTGGCCGGCGGCATGCCGAAGTCGCAGCACCGCGGGCTCCGCCTGTTCCTGAACCAGGGCGACGGCAAGGCCTGGACGGCCCGGATAATCCAGTCCCAGGGCAGCTACAGCACCGAGGCGGGGGACATCGACAACGACGGCGACCCGGACATCGTCGCAATCCTCAACTGGGATTCGGGGCCGACCTCGATCTACCGCAGCAACGCCGGCGGCCCGCCGAGCCTGGACTTCTGGAAGGTCAAGAAAGTGTCCGGCTCCCACGTCCGCACCTTCGGCCTCTGCTTCCCGGACGTCGACCGGGACGGGGATCTCGACATTGCCTCCGGCCCGTTCGTCTACCGCAATCCCGGCGGCCCCATGACGGCCGCCTGGCCCCGGACGACCCTGCCGGGCAACGTCCACGCCTTTGCGACCCTGAACGTGGACGGGGACAAGCTCGCGGACCTGCTGGCGTTGCGCGACAATCCCGCCGGCAACCGCCTGGACCTGTTCTGGATCGAAGCCGCCGACAAGGCGGCAACCGCCTGGAAAACGCCGGTCAAGATCGGCCGCGTCCCCCGAAGCGAACATGCGGAAGGTTTCCAGGGAAGCAAGGTGGCCCAGCTGGTCGCCGGAGGCCGCCCCGAGATCGTCATTTCCACCATGCAGGGCCTCTACTGTTTCCGCGTGCCCGACGCCCCCGTCGCGGGTTCCTGGCCCCGGGTTTTCATCGCAGCCAACGATTCCGACGAAGGGCTCGGGGCGGCCGACATCGACGGCGATGGCGACCTCGACATCAGCTTCACCTCCGGGGGCGACAAACAGGTCAAGTGGGCCCGGAATCCCGGCGACGGAAGCGGCGACTGGGCCGTCTTCACCATCGGCGATTTCCCGGAGGCGGACTGGCCCGATCGCTGCGAGGCGGCCGACCTCAACGGCGACGGCCTGACGGACATCGTGGCCACCGAGGAAAACGGCGGCGGGACGGACGACGCGCTGGCCTGCTGGTGGGAACAGCCGGCGGCGGGGGCCGAGACCGCGGGCTGGACGCGCCATGTCATCGCCCAACGCTATACACTGAACAACCTCGACGTGGCGGACATGGACAAAGACGGGGACATCGACCTGATCCTGGCCGAGCACCGCGGAACACGGCGCATCGGGGTGTGGGAAAACGACGGGGCTGGGTCATTCTTGGAACGGGCAGTCGGCGAAGGCCGTGAAAGCCACGTCGGCGGCCGGGCGGCCGACCTCGACGGCGACGGCGACTATGACCTGGTCAGCATCGCCTACGACGACTTCACGAAATTGCACCTCTGGCGCAACGACAGTCCGTAGGCAAGGCGGGTGCTACCTCGTCCTCGTCCTCGTCCTTCGTCCACGACCCGATCCTTCGAGGACGAGGACCGCTTCGCTGAGGACGAGGACGATTACATTCTTTCCGCCCTGTATCTACGCCGGCTATTCCGCTTTCACGCCGATCTTCTCGATCAGGATGACCCGATCCTTGACGGGCACCTGGTCGTTCACATAGAGGACTTCGGGAGAAGCGGCGAAGATCACCTTGGTCAGCTTGACCGGATACGTCAGGTCGGCGATGCCGTAGTTGCGAAGCTGGCCGGGTGGCGCGGGTTCCTTGATCGCCTTGGGCGCATCGCCCGGCGGCACGGGCGCGGTCAGGACGGGGGCCGTCGGCGCTTCGGGCGCCACGGGAGCGGCCGCGGGCGCCTTCCCCTCCTTGACGGCCTTGTCGTATCCCTGCTTGGCCCTGTCGTAATCCTTCTGGGCCCGCGCATAGGCTTTCTGCGCCGCCGCATACTCCGCCTGCCCCTTATCGAAGGCCGCCTTGTCCCTGGCGAACTGGGCCACCTTGTCGTAATGGACCTGCGTGGCCGCGTCGTGTTCCTTCTTGAGGGCGGGGAATGCCGCCTTGGCCGCCGTGAAATCCGCCATGGCCTTCTGGTAGTCGGCCGTCTGCTGGCGAAACTCCGGCGTGTTCTCGGGCCACCAGCACGTGGTGGAGGGACGAAAGGCCACCAGGTCCCGGGCCGGCAGGCGGCCGGGCACCTTGATCACCATCGTCCGCCAGCCGTCGAAGCTGACATACGAATCGCCCGGATTGTCGCTCGAGTTGCAGGAGCCCGAGTACTGGTTGCCGCAGGAGGTCCAGATCCGGCCCTCGGCGTCCACCAGCTCGAACATCAGCCGGCCCCACCCGCCGTTGCCCTTCACACGCGCCGTGATCGCCTCCACGGGATTCGTCAGGGCGACCGGCTGCGCCAGCTTCAGTTCCACATACCGCTGCAGCAGCTTGCGGGAGTCCGCGTCGTCGCGAAGCTCCAGGCGGGCCACGGACACCGTGCCGTCGATCGTCTGCTCCACCGCGTAGCTGCCCTTGATGCGGGGATAATCCCAGTTGGCTTCCAGGACCTTGTTCGACGACGGCTCCACCGTGAACAGCCCGGGCCTGTCGAACGCCAGGAGCGGGGTCGAGGGAATGGCCCCGGGCTTCATGTCCTCCGCCTTGTGGCCCGCCACGCGGCTCACGGTCGTGCCCGCCACGTAAACCGGCGTGTCCGACGCGGATAACACCAGCGCGCTGTCAGCGGCCTTGATGGGCTGCACATTGCCGTAGGCATCATACACGACGGGCCGTCCGCCCATCACGGACAGGATCACCGTCTGCCGGCCGCGCACGCACCAGACGGGATAGACGTGGGCGCCCTCGGGCGTCTTGAAGTCGAGGACGTGCAGCGACGTGCTTCCCGTCTCGAGCTTGCCCGCGAAGGCGGCCCGGTCCAGGACCAGCGTCAGAAAGGCATACCGGGGATACACCGGCTTCGGATTCATCTCCGGCTCGCGGAAGCAGAAGCCGGACTGGCCCCAGTTGCTCCAGCGGTAATCGTCGGTGCAGTCGCGCAGGCAGCCGGCCGCGCACATCCGCTGGACGCCGTTGGCCAGGGCCAGCATCGCCTCGCGGACCTGGATGGAGCCCTGCGCGTGCAGCGGGACGTTCGCGGGGCCGGTGCTGTGGTAGAGGGCTTCCGTGGTCCAGACGGGGTGGTCGTACCCATATTGCGCCTTCGCCCGCTTCCACTCCTGCATGATGCCCAGCAGAGACAGCCAGTCGGGCTGCCGCTCGGGCTCGCGCATGAACATGGCCCCCTCGGACCCGAACGAGTCGAACAGGTCCTTGGGCATTCCGCGCTTCATGTATTCCAAACCAACGGCCGGATAATCGTTGATCAGGCAGATCTTGGCCCGGGGGTCGGCCTTCTTGATCGCCGCGCAATACTGGACGACGTTGCTGAACTGCGTGTCGATCTGCGCCTTTTCCGCCTCCGGCATGGGATACGGCTCCCCGTCCAGGAACTCGCTGCGCCGCCGGGTGATGGTGGTGGAGCTGCGGGACTCGTGCAGGACCTTGTAGACCCGGTCCACGCCCGGCACCGGGCTGGCCGCCGCGGCGCGCAGCGCGGGCGCGATGCTCGTCTCGAACTCCTCGGCGTTCCACCAGCCCGCCTCGCGCTGGTAGCCCTGGGGCGGGTTGCGCAGCGTGTACGTGATCTTGTAGTCGTTGAACAGCGTCTCGGGCCCGACCGTCTCCCCGCGCGAGCGCTCCTTCGCGTCCCCGCCATAGGTCCAGCGCCAGCCGCCCTTGTTGATCAGGGAGGCCGCATCCCTCACATGCCGGTCCTTCTGCGTGAAGGACGTGTGGGGCCACCAGAACTCCCAGATGCCGAAGGGCGAATCCGCCAGCGCCTTGCGCGTGTCCGGCGGGAGAACGGCGTACGTCGTCTTGTAGGTCTGAAGGGGACGGCCCGCCCGGTCGACGATGAATTCCGCCTCGAACCAGCCGAGCTTCCTGCGCGCCTCCGGCATCAGCGAGACCGGGACCGCGATCCCCTCGCCCGGCTTCAGGGTCACCGCCGTCTCCACGGTCCAGTCGGACCGGAGCCCGCGATCCTCCTCCACCGTGCCCGGCCCCGAGCTGCGGGCCAGGATGCGCCCCTTGAACTCGACGGCCGACCGGTTGGTCAGGGCCACCGTGATGACCGGATCCTGCGACGACTCGAACACGTTGCCGGGCGGCCCCAGGACCACCGAGAACGCGACCGGCGAGCGCTCCGCCGTGGCCGACAGCACCATGACCGAGCTCGGGAGCCCGGCCGGCACTCGCATGAATTCATTCGGGTCCGGCAGGTTGTGCAGGTCGACCTTGTCGCGCGAAAATTCGAACGAGACGCCGTCGGTGAACCAGGTCGTCGCGGTGCGGGGCACGGGAATGCGCAGATGGTACAGCCAGCCGTCTTTCCCGTCGGCCAGTTTAACCGGCACGCGGGACTGGACGTAGGGGGATTCGCCCCCCTCCTGCAGGTCGGGCACGGACACGACCTCCTCGAAAATATCGCCGGACCAGCTCGTGCAGAGCCCGGAGTTGAGCGTCATGCGCGGCACGCGGCCGCTGAGCCGGCGCGAATAGGCCAGCACGTGCAGGGCCGCATAGCCCTTGCCCGGCACCGAGCAGATCGGGCGGTTCGTAGCGGGCGGGACTGACAGGTAGCCCCACTTCAGGCGCCGCGAGAAATCGGAGCCGGCCATCGACAGGCCGACGTCCACGGCCTTGCCGTCCAGCACGAAGGGCACGCCGTCCACGGTCACGAGCCCGTTGGTCACGGAGGCGGGATCAAGTCCGGCGACGGGCACCGAGACGTCGGCCAGGGAGGCGACCGCCATGCCGGCCGGGAGGCGCGTGACGCGCACGTTCCGCAGCTTGGCGCCCTTCTGCAGCGTCAGGGAAAGGGCCCCATCCCCCGCCGGGGCCTGGGAGAGCGCCAGCGCGTTTGTTCCCAATTTAACCTGGCAGGCGGTTCCCATCCGCGCCAGGCTGAAGGGCAGCCACGCGGTCTTCATGTCATTGGAGGCGAGGCCGACGGAGGAGCGGCTCTTGGCGAGCGAGATATCGACGGCCGGCTGCCTGGCCTTGTCCAGGCCGGCGGTGAATTTGCCATCGGGAAACGCCAGGACCGAGCCGGCTTCCGGCAGCAGCACGTCGCCCTGGACCTGGTGATAGGCGGCGCTCAGGGGTTCTTTCAGATCGAAGACGGCGGAGTTGGTCCCCTCGGGGATCGTCAGCTCGCCTTTTCCCCAGGGCTGCACGGTCTGGGCAGCCGGCAGCGGGTCAATCCGACTGTCCCGCGCGGCGGCGTCAGCCTGGAAGGAAGCGGCCAGCAGCAAACCGGCGGCCGTGGCGTGAATAACGGAAAACCGGCTGATTCCAAACGTTCTGACAGCCATGGGGTCCTCCAATAAGAAACCGTTTACTTTGAAGGGCTCCCTTGAATCTGTCAACAGGGATTCATGCATGGCTGTGGTTACTGATCACTGGTTACCGATCACCGATCACTTCTTCACTTCAAATCCCTTCATTTTCCTCTTGCCAAAGGCGCATTCGCTCGCTACGCTTCAAGGCTCCAACTTTGACCCCTTAGAGTCCACAATCTTAACAAGGAGACCGAAAAATGGCCACGAAGGCGCCGACCAAGCATGCCAAACTGCTGGCATGGGTGAATCAAATCGCGAAGCACACCAAGGCTACGGATGTCGTCTGGTGCGACGGGTCCCAGAAGGAATATGACGCCCTCTGCAAGATGATGGTCGCCAAGGGCGTCTTCACCAAGCTGAACGCCAAGAAGCGCCCGGGCTGCTACCTCGCCCGCTCCCACGCCTCGGACGTGGCCCGCGTCGAGGACCGCACGTTCATCTGCTCCAAGAAGGAGATCGACGCCGGCCCCACGAACAAGTGGGCTGATCCGGACGTCCTCAAGCCCGAGATGTGGGCCAAGTACAAGGGCTGCATGGCCGGCCGCACGCTCTACGTCATCCCCTTCTCCATGGGCCCGCTCGGCTCGGCCGTGGGCAAGATCGGCATCGAGCTGACCGACTCCCCCTACGTCGTCGTCAACATGCGCATCATGACCCGCATGGGCAAGAAGGTCCTCGACGCCCTGGGCGAGAACGGCGAATTCATCCCCTGCCTCCACTCCGTGGGCGCCCCCCTCAAGAAGGGCCAGAAGGACACCACCTGGCCCTGCGAGCCGGATCCCAACAAGAAATACATCGCCCACTTCCCCGAAGAGGGCGCGATCTGGTCCTACGGCTCGGGCTACGGCGGCAACGCCCTGCTCGGCAAGAAGTGCCTCGCGCTGCGCATCGCCTCCGCCCTGGCCCGCAAGGAAGGCTGGATGGCCGAGCACATGCTCATCCTCAAGCTCACCTCGCCCGAGAAGAAGGCCCACTACGTGGCCGCCGCCTTCCCGAGCGCCTGCGGCAAGACCAACCTCGCCATGATGCAGCCCACGCTGCCGGGCTGGACGGTCGAAACCATCGGCGACGACATCGCCTGGATGAACATCGGCGCTGACGGCCGCCTGTATGCCGTGAACCCCGAATACGGGTTCTTCGGCGTGGCGCCGGGCACCTCCATGCAGAGCAACCCGAACGCGATGCTCTCCATCACGAAGAATACGATCTTCACGAACTGCGCGCTGACGGACGACGGCGACATCTGGTGGGAAGACATGGGCGTCGCCACGCCGGCCCATGCCATCGACTGGAAGGGGAACAACTGGACCCCGGACATGAAGGACGCGGACGGCAAGACGGTCAAGGCCGCCCACCCGAACGCCCGCTTCACCGCCCCGGCCAGCCAGTGCCCCGTGATCGCCCCCGAGTGGGAAGACCCCAAGGGCGTGCCGATCGCCGCGTTCCTGTTCGGCGGCCGCCGCCCGAGCACCATCCCGCTGGTCAACCAGGCGTTCTCCTGGAACCACGGCGTGTTCATGGGCTCCGCCGCGGGCTCCGAGACCACGGCCGCCGCTCTCGGCAAGGCCGGCGTGCTCCGCCGTGACCCGTTCGCCATGCTGCCGTTCTGCGGCTATCATGTCGGCGACTACCTCCTGCACTGGCTCTCGATGGGCCTGCGCACCGATCCGGCCATGCTGCCGAAGGTGTTCTTCGTCAACTGGTTCCGCAAGACGGCCGAAGGCAAGTGGCTCTGGCCGGGCTACGGCGAGAACAGCCGCGTGCTGAAGTGGATCTGCGAGCGCATCGAAGGCACCGCCAAGGCCGTCGAAACGCCCATCGGCATCCTGCCCGCCCCGGGCGCCATCGACGTCGAAGGCACCAAGGTGACCGCCGAGGACATGGCCGAACTGCTCAAGGTCGACAAGGACGGCTGGCTGAAGGAGATTGCCAGCGTCGAGGAGTCCTATGTGACCTACGGCAACAAGCTGCCCTTCGCGCTGAAGGCCGAGCTGACGAACCTGAAGGCGCGCCTGAACAAGGCTTAAGCCTGTCTTGACCAAAGGCCGGTCTCCGCAAGGGGGCCGGCCTTTTTTTATTCCCTTTGGATTGCGGCGGTTTGACCTGCACCTTACACGCATCTCCTATAACCCGAAACCTGGTTGTAATACCCCCTGGCTCGGGCTGTTCTTCGGAAACCAAAGTCGCGCGCCGCCCGTGCGTGCTCGGAGAGCCGCGGGCGCGCGATGGCAAGTCGGGTGCGGCGTTCCGAAGCCGGAATATGGCGAGACGATTTTCCGATGATGGCGCCGCGCGACGCGGCGAGCAGGCCTTCCGGGCCGTGAAGCCGCGTTGGGTGGCGCCAGCGCGGAAAAGCGTCCGCCAGATTACGGCCGGAACGCCGCACCCCCGCTGGTAACCCGCCTGACCATAGCGGTCAAAGGGCCGCCGGACTGGCGCATCGCGGCGGCCAAGGGACCCCTTCGACAAGCTCAGGGCAGGCTGGCCGCCCTACCTGAAAAAGGTACGTCACTCCACGCGAATGGAAACGGAGTCGCGATAGCCCCGGCTGTCGGAACAGCTGATGGCCACCTCGCCCGCCGCCGGCCAGGGCAGCGGCAGCGGCTTGCCCGCGGGGCTTGTCCCGAAAAAAGATCCATTGACGAACCAGTAAAGCGGCCCCTCCCCGCCCTCCGCCTCCGCCCGCAGCATCAGCCCCCCCTCGCCCGGCCCGGGCGCACGCCGGTAGGCCCGGCCCGGCGCCGGCTCCCGAATCTTCACCCGGCCGCCGCCGGCCACCGCCGGGGGCCGGTGCGCCCGGCAGGGCGCGGGATCCGACACGCCCGCGATGGCCCAGCCGGTCGCCGTCGCCGTGCAGGCCGGCCCCGGAGGCTGCCCGCTGGCCGGACAAACCGGCCGCCGGACCAGCCCGGGCGGAGGCGAAAACCAGTCGCCCGCGCCGCCGCCCTCGAGCAGGCGGATCAGCGCCGCCGCGGCCGGCACAGCCGCCGCCTGCCCCGTCATGCCGCGGACGCCCCGGCCGTCGGGGTTGCCGATCCACACGCCCGCGACATACCGGGGTGTCCAGGCCACGCACCAGGCGTCCCGGTAGCCGGACGATGTTCCCGTCTTCCACGCCGCCCGGGGCAGCACCGTGTCGCCGCAATGGCCATAAAATGCCATCTGCCGCGTGTCGCCCCCCAGGATGTCCGCCGCCAGGTAGGCCGCCTCCGCCGACATAATCCGCCTGCCCGGTCCGACCGGCTCCGACTCCAGCCGGCGCAGGGGCATCCAGACACCGAGGCGGGCCAGCGCGGCATAGGCGTTGGCCAGGTCCGTGAGCCGCACGCGGCCATCTCCTATGACCAGCCCCAGCCCGGGCGGAGGCCGGCCGCGCTCCCACACGGGCAGGCCGGCCCGGTCCAGGAATCCCACCCAGCCCGCCAGCCCCGCCTTGCGGCACAGCCACATGGCGGGAACGTTCAGCGACTGGTCGAGCGCCTGCCGGCAGGTCACGGGCCCGCGCCAGGCGCCGTCGAAATTGACGGGGGCATACCCGTCGAACTCCAGGGGCTCGTCGGGCAGGATCGTCTCCGGAACGGCGGCTCCGGTCTCGAACGCATAGGCGTAGAGCAGCGGTTTCAGCGCCGAGCCGGGCGACCTGAGGCAGCCCGCGCCGTTGACCTGGCCCGCGTGGAGACTGTCCCCATAATTGGGAGACCCGGCGAGGGCCCGGACCGCCCCCGTCTTCACCTCCACCACCACGACAGCCCCGCCCCAGGCGCCGCGCGGCCGCCAGAGCAGGGACTGCTCGCGGAGGATCCGCTCGGCCGCCGCCTGGATCCGGCGGTCCAGCGTGGTGCGATGCTCCCCGCCCCCGGGAATATCCGGCGAAAGCCAGTCGCAGAAATGGGGCGCCTCGAACGATCGGCCGCCCGGCCGGCAGCGGACCGGCTCGGCCAGGGCTTCCCTGCATTCCGCCTCGGTGACGAATCCGTTCTTCCGCATGCGGTCCAGCACCGTGTCGCGCCTCTTCCGGGCCCGCTCCGGATGGCGGTCGGGGCGCAGCCGCGACGGCGCGTTGGGCAGCCCCGCCAGCAGCGCGGCCTCGGCAAGAGAGAGGTCGGCCGGCTCCCGGTCGAAATATATCCACGCGGCGGCCCGCACCCCCACCAGGTTGCCGCCGAACGGGGCGTGATCAAGGTAAAGGGCCAGGATCTCCTCCTTGGTCCGCCGCCGCTCCAACTGCTGCGCGCGAAAGGCCTCCTTGAGCTTGATCGCGAGCGACCGGCGCCCCTGCGATTCCTTCAGCCGCACCACCTGGGTCGTGATGGTGGAGGCGCCGGAGTGGATGCGGCGGAGAACGAGGTTCTGCGCGACGGCCCGGGCGAGCGACCAGAGGTCCACCCCCCGATGCAGGAAAAAGCGCTTGTCCTCCGCGGCCAGGGTCGCCAGCTTGAGGCGCCGCCACCCGTCCCCGCCCGCCCCGCCGGGGAAGGCGATCCGGTCGTCGGCCGCCCGCTCCACCCGAAGCAGGCGGCCGTCCCGGTCGGTGAGGCGCAGAGCGGACGACCGGGTGCGGTAGAGCTCCTCCGGAAACGGCCACAGGCGCACGGCCGCCTCAAAGGCGAGGACCCCCCCCAGCAGCAGGACGGCGGCGATTCTCAAAGCCAGGCGGAGGCGGACGACGGAGCGGGCTGTCAGGCGCTTGGACATGGCCCCTTCACGGCTCCACCGTCAGGCGTCCGCCGCCGTTCAGGCTCATGATCTCAGGGTCATACATGCAGGAGATGCTGGCGGGCGGCCAGGTGTAGGATCCCGGCGTCACCGCCCGGACCAGGTAATAGAGGTGGCCGGCTACGACCGGGCCCGTGAACGCGATCAGGCGATCGTCGCGCAAGGTCAGGTACCGGACGGAAAGGCGATTCTCGTCCTCCGGTATCAGGCTCTGATAGCCGCCGGGCAGACTGGGATTTTCGAGCTCCAGGCCGCCGGGCAGCACCTCCTCGATCACCAGGTTGTCGTAGCCGCCCTCCAGTTCGTCAAGCGTCAGCTTCACGATCGCCAGGTCTCCCTGCCGGAAGGTTTTCCCGGCAAGCGGCTTCCCGTCCATCCCGATCAGCGTGCGACGGAATCGCAAGCCCTTGTCCTCCTCTTTCGGAACGGAGCCCCCGGTCGGCACGCCGGCCGCAAACCAGGAGAAGAACATAACCTTGTCCCCCGTGTTGCGCAGGGTGAGCGACCGGAGCCCCTGCGGCTCGGGGAACGCCAGCTCGCTCGTTTCGGAGAGAGTCCAGGTGTCGCGGTGATTCCCGGCGAGCGCCACGGCGCTGCACGTCGCATCACCGGGGGGGCGGTGGCGGGCATAGCGGCCGAGCGCCAGCAGCGCCCAGGCGTTGTCCTGGGTGGTGTCCCACGAGCCGCCGCGGCGCGCCTGGAGAAGCCGGTTGACCAGGAGCGGGACATTCGGCGAATCGGGGTCGACCTGCAGCCAGGCATCCAGGAGAAGGGAGTCGGCCCGCACGGGCGAGGAAAGGGCGCCGCCCGTTTCGCGGTAGGGCCCGGCGGGATTGGCCGGGGTCAACCGCTCGAGCCAGGGCAGCGCCTCGGCGCGGCGGCCGGAGGCCAGCAACGCCTGGATCAGCCACGCCTGGGTGTCGGTGTCCAGCTCGTCGGCGTCCCTCAACAGCCTCGACAGCGAGGCCAGGTCCGGCCTCCCGGCCGCCCCCAGGGCGGTCAAAGCCGTGGCGGCGTAATCGTGCCGGGGAATCTCGTCGCGCAGCCAAACCGCCAGGCGCTGCTCCAGATGGGCCGCGGCCCGGTCGATGGCATCGGCCGGCACCGCATACCCGGCCTCGCGCGCCCGGGCCAGGAACAGCAGGGCGTAGGCGGTCCCCCAGTCGTAGATTTCCGCTTCGCGCGGCCAGAGCGAGAAGCCGCCGCCGCTGCTCTGCATGGTCAGGACGCGCCGGATGCCCGTCGCCACGCGCTCCCGGATCAGCGCCGGCTCGCGATACCCCTTCCCGGCGGCTGCCAGCAACTCCTCCGCCACGAGATAGGGGAAGGCCTTGGACAGGGTCTGCTCGAGGCAGCCGTGGGGATACTCGTCCAGGAAATCCAGCGCGCCCAGGCTCTCGAGGCCCGGCGAGCCGGAGCAGACCAGGCGGCTTGTACCCCAATTGGAAATCCATTCGCCGGGCACCTCGATGCGCGCCTCCCGGCCGGGCCGGAGCGCCCCGGTCCCGCTCAGCGTGAGGCGCGGGGAGGCCGGGCGGACGGGAATCTCAACCTCCTCCTCCCAGCTGTCGCCCTCAGTCCTGACGGCCAGGCGAACCCGCCCGACGCCCACCCCGCCCGCCGCCAGGGGAATGGCCAGCCGGCGGTTTTCCCCGGGCGCCAGGGCGACCCGCTCGCGGACGGGACCGCCGGTCATCGCGCCCGACGTCGTCACCTCCAGGTCGGCCGCGCCGGCCGCCGCGCTCTCGTTGAACGCCTGGCAGGTCATGGTAATCCGGTCGCCCGGAGCGGCCGCCCGCGGCAGCCCCGTCTGGACCACCCAGTCGCGCCGCACCTTGACCGCCTTGGCGTCGCCTCCGAAGGCGGACGAACCCGCCGCCACGGCGGTCACCCGCAACTGGCCCGCAAACTCCGGCACCGGCAGGGTGACGACGGCCCGCCCGTCGGGCCCGGTCTTCAACGTGCCCGACCAGAGCGAAACGGGAACGAATCGCCGGGTCCGGACCGGGTTGAGCCGGCCCGCCATCTCGGCGCCCATGGCGTCGCCGCCGGTCTTCAGGCGGGCCGCGGCTGCGAGGGCCTCGGGATCGGGCAGCAGGAGGGAGTAGCCGTCATGCAGCCAGGCGGTCAGGCCGCGGGGCGCCCCGAATGAGGCGAGCGGATCGGGGGTCTTGTAGCCGGTCAGCTGCAGGATTCCCTCGTCCACCGCGGCGAGGGTCACCTCGCAGGCCACGGGGCGGCCCTGGTCGTCCGTGACCGTCACCTCCGCGGTGAGCGGCGAAAGAGGCTTCAGTTGCTCCGGGACCGAGAGGGCGACCCGGAGCGCCGCCTCGGGGCGGGTCACCCGGAGCGAGACATGGCCGACCGCCCGGACCACGGGGCGCGCCGGCCCCGGAGGCAGGCCGTCCTGCGGGCGGACAACTACGGCCCGCACGTAGATGTTGGGCCAGTATTCCGGCTTGATCGGGATCTTGAACGCGTGCGAAGTGCCATCCAGCGCCAGCAGGAGCGTCTCGCGGATCCGGCCATTCTCAAGGCTCACCAGCGCCGTTCCCGCAAAGGGCGACTGCAGGGTGATCGAGGCCTCCTCCCCGGGCCGGTAGGAAGTACGGTCTGGACGGAGGGTCACGCTGTCGGGCTGCCGGAACCCGGCCTCGCCCCAGCCGAAGCCGTCGGACACGTAGAATTCCGTGCAAGCCGTCGCGGCCCCGCCGGCATCCGTCACCACCAGTTCAAATTCCCCCTCCAGCGTCTGATCCCATACGATCTCCGCGATGCCGTTGGTTCCGGGCTCCGCCACGCCGTCGCGCACCGGCTCCGTCGTCCGGTCATAGCGGTAACGGTTGCCGGACACCGGATCCATCTCCTCGCGCCAGATCCACCGGATGCGGGAAACGGTCCACGCGAGCGGCGCGGGCTCCGCGGGCTGGCCGTCGGGCGTGACGTTGACGGCATTGAAGCGGACAGGGGCGCGAGTGGTCCAGCCGTCGGCCTGCGGCTTCAGTCCGAGGTAGGCCGGATAGACGTCCACGGGAAAGACGACCGCGGCGGGGCAGGCGCGGCCGCTGGGTTCTGTGACGGAGGCGACCAGGGTGCAGGAAAGGGCCGCTGCCGGCTTGAAGCCGGGCGGGACGACTTCCTCGATTTCCGCGCGGCCCTCGGCATCGAGCGGCATTATGCCTCCTTCCACCGTGCGCCAGATGAGGGGCCGGCGGGGATCGCCGAAGGCATAGCCGGGATAGCCGCCTGGCTGGAAGGGGGCGGAGCCGAACCGGAGGCGTATGGCGGCCATCTGGCCCGCGGCCGGACTTCCGAACAGGTGGCGCGCCTCCACCACGCCGTGGATGGCGTTTGACAGGGCGAAGAGGCGGCCCTCGGGCACCTTGACGGTGGCCGTCAGGGTGGGCGGCACGAAGTCCTCGATCATGAGGCTCATGGAGCCGACCGAGTTGGAGCCGGCCGCCTCCAGGTCAATCGTATAGCGGCCGGTCAGCGCTTCCGCGGGACAGGCCCACGCGAATTCCGCGGTCCCGTTATCGGAGAGAAGCGCGGCCAGGCGGGTCGCGATCACGCCGTCCGGACGCCGGATGACCGCCTGGACGGGAAAGGAGGCCGGGCAGGCCAGCCGGGGCCCCCGCACGAGGGCGCGGATATGGGCGGTCTCGCCGGGCCGGTAGATGCCGCGGTCGGCATACAGGAAGGCCTCGTAGCCGGATTCGAGGAAGGGGCCCGCCTCCTCCCCCACGACGCCCTGGATCTGCGATTCGTTCAGGTCAAGAAGCGCGAAGGAGTCCCCTTTGATGCCGGTCACCAGGCTGAGGTCGGGCAGCGGCTCACGGCCGAACCGGGCAACCCCCTTCTCGTCCGTCACGGCCGAGCCCACGGGCTGCTTCTTGGAGGAATAGGCGGTGACGGCGACACCGGGAACGGGTGTGCCGTTTTTGATGGACATGGCCCACACCAGAACCTCGCGTTCATTGCGGATGACGGTCAGGCCAAGGTCGGTGAGGATGACGGGCTTGTGCGCCTCGCGGCTCCGGCTTTCGTCCGCGTCCCGGACCATCACGTAAAACAGGCCGGACTCGGCGCCCCCGGTCAAGTCCCCGAGGTCCAGGATCGTCTCCCTCGCCTCGTTGCGCTCGGCCCCAATGCGGACGAGCCGGTTGGTGATTTCATCGCCGTCCTGGTCGGCCCTGTTCCAGAGCCAGGAGCCCGACTGGTCGTCATACAAGTCCCAGGCCTGGGCGTGATGGGCGATGTTGTTGGCGTAGATCTTCCAGACCGAGACGGTGACCGCCTTCACGTTCACCGTTTCGAGGACCAGCTTGCGCGAGCCGGCGGAGGAGAGGTAGTGGCCCTTGTCCCGGAACCGCAGGCGGGTGCTCCGGTCCGGCATCTGAACCGCGACGGTCAGCTCCTGCGTCAGCACGTTGCCGTTGCCGGCGGGGAGGCCGGGCAGGAAGGTCAGCTCGGTGCGGACGCCGGGGGTCAGCCCCCGTATGCGGGCCGTGGGGATGCTGCCGGATTCGCACACCGGGTTGGTGGCGGGCGAGATCCTGACGAAGCGGTTCCAGCCCTCGCCGGGGGGCTGGGAGAACACCACGCGGACGGACACCTCGTCGTTATCCTCCTCGGGATCCACGCTCCGCACCTGCATGCTGTTGTCCTCGGGCAGGGGGGGCAGCCCGCGGTACGTGAACTCGGCGGGCCGGAAGGGTCGGCCGGCGGCGGACGGCGGCAGGTCGACCCGGACCCTGAAGTTGGTCACCGCCGGCCAGAGGTTGTCCGGGGTGAACACCAGCACGCTGGGGGCGCGCCAGTAGAGCGTGCCCGGAACGGGCGGAAGCACGGTGACCAGGTTGGACGCGGGGGCCCAGTTCCCCCCGTCCAGCTGCATGGCGTCGGACCACTCCCAGGTGAGGGAGTCGCGGTTCACCAGCACGGCGTCCGGGGCCGGGCTCTGCCTCAGCAGCAGCACCCGGTTCTCCGGCCCGGCGTTTTGCGGGCCGCAGCCGGCCAGGCCCGCCATCAATCCCATCGCCGCCAGCGCGGCCGCCGCCGGCCGCCGCCATCCCGCCCACCCCCCGCGCATCCCGTTCATGGCGCCTCCGCAACATCGTCGGTTGAACTTAAAACAGGCACAGATCCGCCCGCCTTGAGGTCGGGCAGACTCTCCATCCTCCCCAGCAGCTTGCTCAACCGGTCGCCGGACGGGCGGATCCGCTTCTCGTAGCTGCCCACGGCGTCGCGGTAGGCGTCGCCGGCGCGGTTCAGCGCTGTACCTATTTTAGATACATGATCGACGAACTTCTCGACGCGGCCGAAGAGCTCGGCCGCCTCGCGGGCGATGACGCGCGCGTTCTCGGTCTGGGAGAACTGCTGCCAGGAGAGGGAAACGGCCCGCAGCAGGGCGATGAGCGAGGCGGGCGTGGCGAGCATGACCTTCTGCTCGGCCGCCCAGACGATGAGCTCCGGGTCGCCCTCCAGGGCGGCGCTGAAGAGGGATTCGGCCGGGAGGAACAGGACGACGTAGTCGAGCGAATTCGGGAACTTGGCGGGATAGCCCCGGGCGCTGAGCTGGCGGATCGTGGTGCGCAGCTTGCGGGCATGCTCCTCCAGGTACGCGGCCCGGGCCTGGCCGTCGGGCCCGGCGGCGGTCATGGCGGCGGCGTCGAACTCGGGCACCTTGGCGTCGACGATGATGACGCGGTCGCCGGGCAGGCGCACCAGGAGGTCGGGGCGGGAGTCCTCGGCGCTGGTCTGCTCGGTGAAGTCGCAGTGCGCGCTCATGCCGGCGGCCTCGACCACGCGGCGGAGGGTCTCCTCGCCCCACCGGCCGCGGGCCTGGCTGGAGCGGAGCACCATGCGGAACTGCTGCGTCTCGCTGGCCAGGCTGAGGCTGTTGACGGTCAGCGTCTCGAGTTGCTTGCGCACCTCCCCGAGGGCGCGGGACTGCTCCGTCTCGCTCTGCTGGAGGCGGGACTGGTAGTTCTTGAGCTGCTCCTCGAGCGGCTTGAGGACGGCCTGGATGGAATCGCGGCGCTTGTCCAGGTCCCCCCCCGCGGCCTGCTGGTAGCGGGAAAAAGTCTGCTCGGCCTGGCGGAGGAATTCCTCGCGCGAGTCCTTGAGCACGTCGGCGCTGAGCGTCTTGAACTGGTCGCGCATGGCCGCGACCGTCTGCGCGTGAAGCGCCTTCTCGAACTCGAGGCGGGTGGCCGCCTCGGTCTCCTGGGCCGCCAGCCGCGCCGCCGCCAGCCGGCCGCGAACCCACCAGCCGGCGCCGAGCCCGAGGGCTCCGCCCAGCAAAAATCCCCCCGCCATCCACAGCGCTTCCATAAATCCCCCCGCAAAAATGAACCGGAGGGCATCCTAGTCCACTCAGGCTATCTTGTCCACTGCCACCATGCCTTTTCGTCAGAAAAAGGGTTCGGGGTTCAGGGTTCGGGAAGAATCACCACGGATTACACCGATTTCACGGATAAGGGATGATTTTAACTACGAAACACGCTAAAGACGCGAAAAGGGAATTTTTACCACGGATCACACCGATTTCACGGATAAGAGAAGAGGTGGCGCGAAGCGCGCCAAATCCAGGCTTCGCAAAGAAATTTATATCCGTGGCATCCGAGCAATCCGTGGTTTCTTTTCCGGATTTCGCGACTTTCGCGTGTTTCGTAGTTCCCTCTTCTCTTTCGGTATTCCGAACGCCGTGATCACCCGAAACCGAAGCGGACAAACACGGCGAAGAGGAGGATGAACACCAGGGCCAGAACAAACTTCACCAGAGCCATATGGCGGACCATGAAAGCCTGCAACCGGTCGCTTCCCATGCCCAGCGCGGCCAGCGCGAACACCGCCACCAGCGGGGCAACGAACGCCAGGTTATACAGGGCCAGCAGCAGAATCGCCTGGGCCCGCTCCGTATTCACCTGCACCATGTAAACGATTGTCGGCAGATAGACCTGCCCGGTGCAGGCCAATTCCAGCAGCGAAACCGCCACGCCGAGAACGGCGGCGGCCAGCACATAGCGCGGACTGGCGGTGCCCTTCCGCACGACGGCGTGAATGCCTTTCTTCATGGAATCGGGCAGCTGCAGCGTCATATCGCCGCCCCGCCCCTTCAGACACAGCACCCCGTCCCGCGCGCTCAGCACGGCCACCACCAGGAGAGCGGCCGCCAGCACGCCATTGATCCAGTTCCGCAGCCAGGCAAACTCGCCCAGCTTCTCGACCAGGCTCGTCAGGCCCACGCCCACGCTGAAATAGGTCAGGAATACCGCCGCCACATAGACGCTGCCAATCCAGACAATCTCCCGTGAAGAACGGCGCCGGACGCGCAGGTAGGAGATCAGGAAAAGGATGGTCGCGAAGGCGCACGGGTTGACCCCATCCGCCAGGCCCCCGCCCATCACCAGGGGGACCGTGAACGACCGCCAGCGCTGGTCGATCGCTTCCTGGGCGGCCTTTTTCTCGTCGTCCGTCACCCTCAGCCATGCCCCCGCCTCCGGGTCGCGATAGGATTTCTCCACCAGGTCCGCCAGCGTATTCCGGGTCAGCTCCAGCTTGACCAGACTTCCCCGGGCGGCGAACACGGCCGGCGTGACGCCCCGGTTCCGGGAGGACACGCCAAACTGCTGGCACAGCACCTCGTTCAACTGGAGGCCCTCAGCCGTCTTGATATTGTGCTTCAGCACCTTCAGCTTCGGATATTGGATCATCAATTCCTGGAACGTTTTCTCCACCGCGCCGCACGATTTGCAGCCGGGCGTCGTGAAAAACACCAGCAGGATCGGTTCGTTCCGGGAAAGCGGCCCGGCCTGTCCGGAATCCTTCGTTTCCAGGCTGGCCAGCAGCGGTTTGGCGGACGGGACCGGCCTGGAGGCGAAAACAAAGGACAGCTCGACCTCATCACCCTCCGACTCCTCGATTTCCCAGCGGCTTCTCAGCCGCGCCACGGACGAATCATCCTCCTCCTCGCCATCCACCCTCAGGAGGGGCAGCAACCGGGCAAACCCGCGGCCCAGCTTGCTTTCGTTCTCGGACAGAAACGACCTCAGCGCCGATGCCACGGCTTTCTTGTTTGGGGTCGAGCGGCCAGCTTCATACACGTGATTAAGATCCAACGGAATGCCTCCCCCCAGGAGCGCCAGCGAGCAGCGGAAGCGGATATAGGGATCGGCATCCTCCACCGCCATCTGGCGCAAGCCCGGAATCAGGGCCGGCTTCATTTTCCATGAAGTCTGCTCGTACCGGGGATCCAGGTCGAGGCCATCGTACCGCTCGTACACCTTGTCGGCCGAAAAATACATCTCGAACTTATCCCTGTTCTGCCTGGCCATCACCCAGGCCGGCAGCATTTCGCGAACGTGCCAGGACGGATCCTTGCGGATCGCCCCCACCCGCTCGGCCAGCGTATCGGGCCCGCAGGCCGCCACGGCCAGCCAGGCGGCCCGGCGGACAAAGGGATCGTCATGGGTGGTTCGCGAAAGCGCCAGCGGCAGATCCCCGGGTTTGCCGGACGCGGCAACCGCGGCCAGCGCCAGGATCAGCAAGTCGTTTTTCTCCCATCCCTCCTCGAGCAGGGGCCGCAGGCGCGGCAGCAGCAGCTCCGGTTTTTTTGCGCAGAGATCATTGACACCGGAGTCCCAGATATCAGCCGCCTTCAGCGCAGGGGGAGAGGCCAGCAACCGGTCGAGGAACTCCGGGACCAACCTGTTCGCGCCCTCGGACGACAGCTGCGACAGGGCGCGCTGCCAGACCTCCTCGGCGGGGCTTGCGAGCGCCTTCCGGAACAGGGGAATAACGGCGTCCCCCCCGCTGTCCAATTGGTATGCCACGGAGGCCTGCTCATCGAGGGTGAGTTTACCCCACATCTCGTTGGCCGTCCGCAGCGCCCCGTCGTGGCCGTACTGGCACAGCAGCAACATGGCGGACCGGCGAACGGAGTCGGACGAAGAGGACTGGCCCATCACCCGCGCCACCGCCCGGAGGAGATCCAACTCGCCGGTCGTACCGGCTCCGCCCGCGGGAAGTCCTTTAGCCCGGGGCGCCAGGGCGGCCAGGAACGCCTCCGCCTTGGCGCCTTCCGCCTCCCCGCCCGACCGAAGAGCACCCTCCCCGTTTTCTTTCAGGCTTTCGCGCAGGATCGCCCTCTGGCGGTACCCCACGTCGTATTCCTGGAGCACGGTCAGCACCTGCTCCTGTTTGCCCCCGCGCAGAACCTGGCTCAGAACGGCAACATCGGCGCCAGTCCGCGACTCGGACCTCGCCAGCACGCCGAGTGCGGCGCACGCCACATCGGCATTGGCTGAATTCGCGGCCCGGTGGAGAAACGGCCGGGCCACTGCGTTCACCGTGCCCATGCCATCCAGGGCCTGCAGCGCCGCCCCCGGATCCCGATCGATCAACTCGTCCTGGAACTCCCCCGGAACCGGCTTGTTCAACGCCAGCAGGGAGCTCACCACCAGGCCGCGCATGTCCGGATAACGCCTGTATAGATCCTTCAGCTCGGTCTCGGCGGCGCCATAGCCCAGCTTCACCAGGACCGTGACGGCGGTGTGGCGGACAAAGGGATCCGGATCGTTGAGCAGGAGCTTGACGGCTTCTGGCTTTTCCTTGTTTTCGCTGCTCCGGCTTCCGGATTTCAATGACTGAAGGGCCGCCACCCGCACGCGCCAGCGGGGATCCTTCAGCAGCGGGAGCACCTTGGCCTCCTCGACCCCCAGCTTATGCTTGGCCGCCCCCTCGATGGCAACCACCGCCAGCTCCTCGTTCTCATGCGTGAAGAAGCGCTCCAGCGTCATCAGGCTGCGCCGGGTTGAAATCTTGCCGAACTGCCGGAGAATCGCATACATGACGTCCGGATCCTGCTCCTTGTCCAGATGCGCCTGAAGCGGCTTGACGGCAAACCGCCCGGCCGCCGCGAAGGCGCTTTCAACGGCGGCCTCCCGGATGACCGGGTCGGGCGCCTTGAGAAGGTCGGCCAGGATCGGCATGCCCCGGAGCCCGCAATCGGACAGCTGGCGGATGGTCTGCAGCTGCACATCCTGGTTTCCCCAAATCAGCCGGTGCGCCGTCGCCGCCGGGTTCAAGCGGCTTTCGGCGGGAATGGCCGCCGCGTACTGGACTTCCTTGATCCGGCGCCGGGAGCCTTCCTCCAGGTCGGGGTGCGCTTCCAGATACGCCACGATGCCCCTGGCCACGGTTTCGCCGCCCTGTCCCAGCAGGCGCAGGGCCCGGGCGGAACGGGCGGGATCGCGCCCGATGAGATCCTGGAGCCCGCGATTGAATTCCTCCTCCGTCAGGATCGAATAGATCACCCCTTCGGTGTTGGTCGACGCCGCCCAGTTCCTCCAGCGGGCCAGGGCGGCCTCCGACTCCGGCGCATCCAGGGAGATGAAGGGATCAAAGCCCATGGTATCGCCCGCCAGTTCCTCCAGCAGGTCCAGCGCGCCCGACCGAACCGAAAGATGCGAATTGGTCAGGCAGGCAACCAGGGGCGAACGGGCGTTGGTGGCCGTCATCAGGACCGCCTGCCGGATGATCGCCTTGCCCTGGGCCTCGCTCATCATCCCCATGGCGCTGGCCCACCCCGCCGCATCCACCCGCCCGCCCTTGATCCGTTCCGCCAGGGCGGTCAGCTCAGGGCCGCCGCTCAGCCCTTTCTGGAAGGACTCCAGGGCCTCGACCAGATCGGAGGCCGACTGGTAGCCATCCAGGCCGTATTTCAGACGGCCATCCGGTTCCAGGACGCGAAAGGAAGGCGCGAGCCGGACCCGGTACTGCATGGCCAGTTCATTCCGGAGCGCGGCATCGATCTCAACGCATTCGAACCGGGCCAGCCAGGCCTGGACCCGATCGTCCGGCAGGACGCCCGATTTGATTCGGTCGCAGTCAACGTTCCGGGGGGCGACAAACAGGACCAGCACCGGCTTGAGGCTCACCTGGGCCAGGCCGAGCGCGGCGGCCAGGTCGGATTCCCAGCGCACCGGCGCCCGCCCGGAAAGGGCGGAGCCGGCGGGCCCGGGGGAGGCCGCCGCGGAAGCGTCGGCGGCGCCGGCCGGCCTCAGGCAGAACGCCACAAGGGCCAGGGCGGCCGCCGCGCGGAACCAGGGATTAATGGAGGAGCGCATAGACGAGGATGTTCACGTTGACTTCCTGGGAGTTCACGATTTCGTTGCCGCCGCAACAGCAGCAGCCTTCGGTGTGGGCCGTGTCGTTGAGCCCGTGCGGCGAGTAAATGACCGCGATCTTGCCGTTCACTTCCAGCCCGTAAAGCTGGGGCTTCGCGGCGGTGTGCTTGAGCTTGAGCTCCGTGATGGGGTGGACGGTCGAAAAAACGGCGTGCTCCATGGGAAGCGCCTTCAGGCAGTCCGCCCCGAACACGCGGTTCATCTCGCGGCGGAACGCCTTGTCCCATTTTTCGCTCGAGCAGCCGGCCGAGGCCAGCATAAACCCGCCGTTGAGCACGTATTTTTTAAGGTTTTCGGACTCCTTGCCCGTGAAATGGAAGTCCTCCTCGCCCGTGATCACCGTGAACGGGCAGGTGAACAGCTCGTCCGAGTCGAGCTTCACGCTCTTGAACCGCCGCTCGGTGCGCACCGTCGTCTCCCGCTGGACGGCGCTCAGGAACTCGGAGCTGAAGCAGCGGGAGGTATGGGTCCCCCCGTAGATCAGGTTCGCGCACTGGACCACGCCTTCCTTGGCTTGTACCGATATTAAAAAACCAAGCAGGGCCGCCAGGGCGGCCGTCATCGTTTTCATGGTTTCTCCTCCCCGCCGTAAAAGGCCTTCACCGCCTCGCGGTACCGCACCGGCACCGCCTCCGCCGACACACCCCGGCCGCCGACCGTGCGGGTGTCGTCGCTCCGCACCACGGCCCGGCCGGTAACCTGCCGGACCCGCGCATTGCCCGCGCCGGAGCCCTCGCCCCCCTCCGCCCCGCCCGTCCCGCCGGCGAAGGGGTTGGGACGGCCCGGCCCGTACAGCGGCGTCGTCCGGGCGGAATACCCGTCCATGGAGCCCTCGCCGCTCCCGGCGGCCCCGATTCCGGCTTGGCCGGCTCCGGTCCCCCGCCCCGCGCCGCCGGAGGACTGCTGCGTCAGGGCCTTCAATAGCTGCGCCATGGTTTTCCCCAAATCGTCGGGCACGTCGAACGTCAACTTCCCGTTGCACATGCCGCCGAAGCACCCCCCGCCGCTCTGGCTGAGCATCGCGCGCAGTTTCTCCAGCGCGCGGGAGCCCTGCACCCAGGCCTCCCGCGCCCGGTCGTTGCGGGAAGCCGCCGCGCCTTCGGTCATCGGAACCGGCACTTCCAGCGCCCGGAGGGCATAGAGGAAATCAAAGGCCGACGTGCGCAACTCCACATAGTCGTCCGGCAAGGCGGCGGCCCGCTTGTCCAGATCGGCCATCAACGCTTCCAGTTCCTCGCGGACGGAATCCTGGGTTTTGGCCAGGACGCCCGCATCCAGGGTCTGCCGCTCGCCAGCGGAATAGCGTTCGAGCCGCCACACCAGCATTTCCTGCCGGTCCACCAGCGCCTTGAACACCGTGGCGCAGGCCATGACCCGCGCCACCTCCGCCGCCTCTTCGGCCCGCTCCGCCGCTTCACCGATGGTCCGCTCGCCGCCCAGCGCCGCCAGCGCCGCCTCCATCGCGGCGGCCCGGCCGGCGGCGTCGCCCGACTTCCATCCGGCGTTCGCGAGGGCCGTCTCGAGGGCGCCGGCGGTTTCCCCGGCCGCCTCGGCCAGCTTCTTCTCCAAGTCGAATGCGGAGAAGGCGTCCGCCAGTTCGCGCA
>JBIIYJ010000385.1:0-4629 GCA_044346855.1 Kiritimatiellia bacterium | reverse complement strand
GCCGTCGTCCTGCTGCAGCGGGGGCAGTCTGGCATGCCAGAGGTCCACGCCCAGGTTTTCGAGCATGTCGGCAAACTCGACGACCAGGTACAGCGTGAAGTAGTGGTAGCCGGGGGTCCGTTCCCAGTGCAGGCCGTCGGCGAGGAAGTCGTGGCGGAGCTGGTGGATCAGGCCGTACCGCCACTGGCCGTTGCGCGTGCAGCCATACAGCGTGTCGTGGATGCCCTGGCGATCGCCCAGCGCCACGGCGGCCGCCATCCGGCCCCGCATCCCGCCCAGGTTGTGGTTGCCGCAGTAGGCGTGGGAGGAGGCGTCGGAGGCGGCGCGGGTCGCCTCCAGCAGGGCGCGGAAGAGGCGGTCGTCGTCCGCGGTCAGCGGGCCGGCCGCCAGGCAGTCATAGGCGGAGGCGAGGGTGTGGATGAAGAAGCCTTCCTGGTTGTCCTCGATGCCCAGACGGCCGAGGCCGGCCCGGACGGGCCAGGCGGGGTAGGCGCGGGCCAGGCGGCGCAGGGCGTCGAGCGCCCGTTCTCGGCAGGCGGGGTCGCCCGTGAGCAGGGAGGCGTAGGCGTTGCGCAGGGCGTGGGTGGCGGTCTTCTGGGCCAGCGGGTGGGGGGCGGGCGGCGGGTCTGCCGGGAATTCGCAAGGCTCGCAAGCCCGCTCGAGCAGCAGCGCCAGGGCCTGGGCCGGCCAGCCCTTCTGCCGGACCAGCCGGCGGGTGATGGCCAGGCGGGCGGGCGTGGCGAAGACGTAGGGTCGGGCCGGAAAGGCTTTTGGCATCAGGCCGAAGGGATCGTAGTCGACCTGTTCCAGCTTGTCCGGAAACGAGCGCGGCGTGATGACGTCGGGATACATGATGGCCCCCCCTGAATTTGGTGAAGAATAGCAGGGCGATGGGACATTTGGAAACTGGAATTTGGAATCTTGGATCTGGAATCAGGATATATCGCGGGACAATGAAACGCTTATGAGGAAGGATTTCCGGGGATCGGTCAGCAGGAGCTTGTCGATCTTCTTTCGCAGATCCTTGTAGGCGGCAGGTGTCTGCTGATAGTCGTAACTCGAGCCGCTGGAAGAGGATTCTGTCTGTTCGCCGTCTGAGATGATGGCGGTCGTGCCATTCCAGCCGTTGCGGGAGCTCTTCCGGATGAGCTTGTTTGTCGTCCATGTGACCGTCAGGGTGACGCCGGACAGGTCCTCGTTTCGCTCGGCATTGAGCTTGATGCCGGCCAGGCCGTTCATATCCGTCTTTGCGAACATCAACAGGATTTCGACGACCCCCTCGCTCGTCAGCGTCCAGCCGTTCAAGGCCTGGATGGCTTTTGTCAATTCGTCGCCCGGTTTGACCGATGTTTCCGGAATGACGATCTCGGCAACCTGGCAGGCCAGCCGTCGGGCTAGCGAAAACAGTTCATCCCGAACCGGGTTGGGTTCGGGCCAGCCGTCGAGGCAATCGACAATGGCCGGCAGGGCGGGGAGGGAAAGCGTTTCAAGCTCCTTGAGTTCGGGCGCGACATCGCCCGTTTTGGCCGCTTGCCTGATCTTGTCCAGGAGGGGCCCGGTCTTCTCCTTTGGCACGGGCGGGACGGTTCTGACGGGCGGGGGTGGAACCGCGGGCAAGCCATGCCGTGCGCGCCAGCCATTGAGGCAGGCGACCCGCTGCGCGTTCCTGTTCCGGGAGGAAGCGGACAGATCGAAGTCGTACCGGTCCTTCCAGAGCAGGCTCAGGACATGGCCGGCCATGTCGCAGATTCGCGGGTTGGCGTAGGATTTCTCGCCCCATGACCCTGAAAGGCCGGTCCGCTCCTCCGTATCCTCCAGCGCCTTGACCAGCAGTTCCTCGATGGCGGCAGCGGCTTTCCGATTCGTGATTGAAACGCCGTCACCCGCCAGAATGACCGGGCCTCCGCCGTTCGACCAGGACGACATGAACGAATCACTCCGGCCCAAAGCGGTAATGACTTGAAGGCGCTGATCGACCGGTCGTGATGTCAGATCCTCGGCCAGGGCCTGAATTCCCCCGGGGTCGTTGCAGGTGGCCAGGAATTCGATCAGCGACCCGGGGCCGTCCTCTTCAAAGCTGCCTATGCAGACGGGCCGTTTCTCCCATTCGTCGATCATCGCCGGAAGGGCGGCCGCGTTGGTGCGGGCCCGCAACTCGAAGGCCGCAGCCACGCGGGCCGGCAGGAAGGGAGCGTCCTTCAGTTCCTGGAGAAGCAACGGAACGGGTTCTGGGCCTTTGATCTTTCCTGCCAGGCCGATGAGCGCGCAACGCTCCCAACTTCGTTTCGTATTGCGGATTCCGTTGCTGACGGCGCCAAGCAGAGCGTCGGGATATTTTTCCTTCAGTTGCCGCGCCTGGCTGATGGCGTCGCGGTCCCCTTTCTCCGCGCCTTCGATCAGGCACTGCTTTTCGCCTTTCTTTTGGATTTCATTCCACCATTCCTGCATCTTCTCGCCGACGGAACCCGCCTGGCTCGCATGGAATTGGCGGGCGGCGATCCTTTCAAGAATGGTTTGTGCGCAATCCGAGACGGTAAGCACCCGGTGGGAGAATCTGAAGTCCCGATGGTACCCGACGGACCGTGTGAACCGGCGGTCGTCCAGCGCCGCGATGAGACGGGGAACGGCGTCATGGCCCATGGCCGCGAGTTGGTGCGCGGGACTGTTTGTTTGATCAGACCGAGAGCCCTCGAAGATGTCGCACCACCCCGGCTGTGACCATTGATGGCCGTTCTGATCACGCAGCTGGAAAACGAGCTCTACGGCTTGCTCGTCGCGGCTCATCGTTTCCCAGGGTTTCGGCTCCTGCCGGGCGTGGGCGTCATCTTCACTGATCATGGTCTTGAGAAGGTCCGCCGTTTCCATAGCCCGTTTCCGGTGTTCGCTGGCGGGGTACCTGGCGACGAGATTGTCGAACATCGCCATCAATTCCTTCCGGCTGATGGACGGATCCCCGAAGGCGAGAATGGCCCGCCACATCAGGGCATGGCCGATATCCTTTTCAAGCACCTCGATCATCGTCGTCGGACCCGCCGGGCCATCCAGGTGTCCGTTCAGCCCCTTCATGGTGGTCGCCTGGGCATACAGATTGCTGGATACGGTCAAAAGGCCATTGCGCGCGCACGCCCAGGACAGGATGAACACCTCGGTGCGTTCGGGCATCATCCGCCCAAATCCCGGCCAGCGATCCTCTTCCCCGGACGGCTGACGGAGCTTCGTCACCCGAGCATCGGCTTCCTCCGCCAGGTTTGCCGGTTCGAAGAAAACCCTTTCGAATTCCCCTGAGGCGTTACGGGCATGGAAGGTTTGCGTCCGAAGATCGAGTCCCAGGACCGTGAAGGTATTCGTCTCCTCCTTGAGCAGGAAGGTCTTGATGTATTGGTTTTCTCGCGGATTTTGCCCGGATTGACTCCAGCAGCCGGTGCCGACACGGACAAAAGGGCGGCCCTTGACATCCGGGAAACCGAGGGTGTCGAACCAGGTGAACGTCTTCTGCTGGTCAGAGTGAAGGGAATCGTAAGGGGAGGCGCCATGGGTCGGCAGGCTGCCAAGGAGCAGCAGGTAAGCCAAGGTGTAGGCGTGCATGCGTGTGATCACAGGGATAACGATAAAGGCGGAAAGCCGCGGCGTCAATACGATGTTCGAAGAAGAGAAAGAATGGACAAAAAGAAATCAGCGTCCTCGTCCTCAGCGAAGCGGTCCTCGTCCTCGTAAGATCGGATCGAGGACGACGACGAGAACGAATAGGATAATGACTGTTCGAACGTGGTTAACGAATCGGCGAGACGGTGGTCAGGGTGGGGAAAACGGTTTTGAAGTCGGCCGGATTTCGCGTCAGAAGGCCTTTGCGTCCCAAGGCAAAGGCTCCGATCAGGATATCCGCTACCGGGCGCCGACCCAGTTTCCTGGTCCTGCGAAGCGTCACGAAATGATCCCAACCCTTGTGGGCGCGTTGCGTGTCGCTCCATTCCCAGGGGGTGGAGTGCTGGATGCAGATGTCAGACAGGAACTTGTTTTGCCGGTGAGCATCGCCTAGGAAAGCGGGCGCCAGTTCGATATAGCTGACCGGGCATAAACAGAGTCCTTCGCCAGCCATCTTGTCAAGGAGGACGGCGGAGGGGCGTCCAAATTCGGGATCTCCCTCCAGGACGTCGATCACGAGACAGGTATCCACCACCCAGATCATTTCGTGTCGCCTTCCCGGAGTTCGGCCATCCAGTCGCGGGTCCGTCGAGGGGATCTGAAGGTCGAGGCATGGCCCAGCATCGCCACGGCCCCGGGCGCGGCCCGGTCCGGGGCGGCCACGATTCTGCAGGCGTGATCGGAAATAGGCTCCCAAATGACGCGCTGCCCGGCTTTCAGGTGTAATTGTTTTCTGATTTGGGCAGGAATCGACACCTGTCCCCGTTCAGTCACCATGGTCGCCAGTGTTTTCATGTAAATTAACATACATCATGTGAAAATATCATGTCAAGCATGAAGGTCATACGGAGGGCGGAGCTCCGCGACGCCTCGTGTGCACATCTGGCTCACGTCTGGCGCATGAGGGCTCGCGGGAGCTTGCCCCTCCGGATGGCAGTTGCATGAAAGTCATACGGAGGGCGGAGTTCCACGACGCCTCTGGCGCAA
>JBIIYJ010000384.1:0-4663 GCA_044346855.1 Kiritimatiellia bacterium | reverse complement strand
TAATCCGGCTTAATGCCAGGTGGGGTACAGCGGGACCTGCGGGACCGCTGCGAGCCGCCTGCCGCGGTCGGCATTTTGGCTAGAAGTAGGCCGGGCGCTACGAGCCCGGCAAGCGGAGTTGGCCGAATTGCGGCTTCTGGATTCGAGCGTGACATTACTAGCGCATTCACAGTGCGCCGGGCTCGTAGCGCCCGGCCTACCTCAATGCAACCCCCACACACAAACCCGGAAGCGCCTCGCGCATGCTTTGACGCCTCGATTACGATCACGATCACGACTACGATTAAATCAGGTCCCGCCGTACCCCGCTCCCTGTAGTAGAAGGCAAACGCATCTTTCAAAAAAGTTGGACTCGCCTGACGGTCGGAAGTAAAGTGCCCAATGGCGGGAGACATACGGCTGACACCCAACTGGCCAGGCCGCCTACACACCGTCGCACTCTTGTTCATTATTAAAAAAGCCCATCCAGTCGCCACCAGAGCAAACCCTTACAGAAACATCGCCATCCTCATTGGGAAGCATAGCCAAATAGCGAACGGAAGGAAATGTCGGGAGTTCGGATAGCTTCACGCAGATTGAGCTAGAAACGCTTGGCTGATTTTCGCGCTTCACTATCTGGGCAAAGAGGAGTGCCGCATTCTGTACAACGGAGAAACCCCAGGACAACGTCAATTCTACACTTTCGGCATTCGTTCAGCCGTTTGAATTGGCCGAGTGCGGGCTCGGATTGTGTTTTCCCCGAACGATCGTCGAAAATTGGAAAGACGTGCTTGACCAGAAAATCCGTTTGCCCGACTGATAGAATATCTCCCTTCGACAATCGGAACGGAAGCCCCCCCGCAGTAAATCGGGCCGCCGTGCTCGACCCTTGCTCGTCATTGACGTAAACCATGTCGGAACATCCTGGAAGATCCCCAAGATCAAGCCCTTGCAGCGATTCCGCATCACCTTTCTTGGTGATCGTAATCACCGTACCGTTCTTGCTATTCAGATCCAAAATCCTGCTTGGGAGCTTACCAGACCGTAATCACCGTACCAGCGGGTTTTCCGGGCACGCCCAGATAGGTGTAGTTTCCCATCGGATTATAATGCACGCCGAACTGCTCCCGCATCTTTACGCTCAACCCGGTCAGGCTGAAGGTCACTCTCGCCGGGGACGTCGTCCAGGCTTGCACCAGCGCGACGGCGTTTGTATTCCGTAATTTCAGGCCCCAGTAAGGGCGGGAGATGTTCAGCGGATCGGCCAGGAAAGCCACCTCCATCTTCGCGTTGTTACACTCGAACACCGTGTTCGTGCCCACCTCAAAGTCCAGGCCCCCGGAAACGCCGGCCACTTCGGAGCGGACCGTTGTGTTGGTGCCAAGCCGGACAGAGCCGCCCACATGAAAGGCCGTGTTGCTCAAGCTCAGGTAGGCCGTGAGGGGATAGGCGGTTGGGAAGGCGAGTCCCATCAGCAAGTTGGAGGAGACGGTTACCTCTCCGGGCGGCAGGTAGACATACCCCCGGTTGTTTCCGTAAATGGCGATGATGAAATCGCCGTCCACGTCAAGCGGATCGAGCACCGCCTTGCGCAGGTCCAACCGCCCGATGACGATCCGCGAACCGACACCCCCGGCCAGGTTGCCGACCCTGAACTGCTTGAGGTAGGCCGAAAAGCGTCCGATATCCGGCCCCACGTCCACCGTATAGGCCTTTTGCATGTGCGCATACTGGAACGTGCCGCGGATGGAGGGTGAACGGCCGATGCGGATCGTGATGCCCGCCGGGAGCCCGGTCTTGGTCAAGCCCCCGACGGCATGGATGAATTGTCCGTGGCCCAGGACGAAATCATTGGTCGCCTCCAGAATCGTCACTTGGGGATTATTCCCGAAATTCAGGATGCTTATCCGGTCGGCCGGATTATCGTTGTAATACGCGCCCACTTTGAAGTCGCCGACCGCGATGTTGGTGACCGTTGCCGGCAGACGCAGGACGCCGCACCCCATTCTTGTCCCCGCGCCGATGTTCAGTCCAGCGGGCAGCGTCACCTGATTGGACGTGATGGAACCGACGAGTGCAGTCGTGTTGGTGGCCGTCAGGTCGAGTTCGCCATAGGCGTAGCCCGAGGAACTCCCGCCGTTATACCCCAACACCAGTTCGGTCAGGTAGGCCTCGAAGCTCTTCATCTCCTTCCAGGCGATTTCCGCGTCCGTCTGCGACACTTCACCCAGAAGCAGGCCAATGGGCGCATTGGATGCACCGAGGACAAACTCGATATTGGCCGGCCAGCGCCCCGTGACGGACGTGCCGTTCTCGACATAGACGGTTCGCATCTTCGCGAACCGCACGTAACTCCGGAAGACGGCCCGTTTCAGCTGCGGATCGTCGCCCAGATCCAAAAGGCTCCAATCCAAGCTGCGGCTGGCCTGCACGGCGGAGCCGAAATAGGCGGAAGCTATGTTGATCTCCTCAACTGTGGGCGGCAGTTTCAGGATTCCGGTGCCGGCCCCATACCCTCCAATGGCAAGCAGGCCGGCCTTGAACAGGTTGTTTGTCCCATCGGCTGTGAGCGTGGCCGAGGCCAGATCCCAGAGGCCCGTGACGCTGCCGGAAGAGATGGAGGCATTCCCGCCAATACGGATGGTGGAGGCGCGGCTCAGGTCAATCACGGTGTTCGACACACTCATGCCCCCGTAGGTGGTGGAGACCCAATTACCGGCATGGTTGCCAATCGCAATGTCGCCATTCACCTTGAAGGTTCCGCCCGTCATGGTCACATAGGTGACGGCGTTCGAGAAGTCGCCATTGGCCACGCTGAGGTTGGTCACGGCGAACTGGGCGCCGTCCAGCAGTTCCAGCCCCATGGTCCCGGACAACTGATTGAACGAGAGGTAGCGGATGGCGGGGGTGTTGCGCAGATAGACCGGCCCGAGCAGCGTGTTGGTAAAGACGGCGTCGTCCGCCGCCTGCGGGTAGCCGGAGTCGGCAGTCCAGTTCAGGGGATTGTCGAATTCGTGGTCAGCGCTGGAGTCATCCCACGTGAAGGCGCCGGCCCAGCCAGCCGGAGCGACAGAAAATAATATCGCGAAAGCAATATTGATCGGTTTCATATAACCTTTCAGACTTAGGGGCTGTCGCCATGCAGACGACATTTCTTAACTGTAATTGTCACACCAATCCAGCCGAGTGACAAGACTGTTTTGCGCGCTTGATCCTCTCACCGAACGCGCCGCGCGCCCCCACCTTGTGCCGGTCACCGGATAATCAGGAGCGAGCCGCGGGGCCGGGAATCCCAATACTCGTACGCCCCCATGTCCGAGACGGCCTGGCGGTCCTGGTTGCCATCGCGGGGGCGGAGGGCGCCGGTCAGGTCAACGGCGACGCCGGGCAGGGTGATGCCGGAGTCAATCCCGGGTGAGCCGGCCGCCAGCGTGAGAGCGGGTCCGAAGACGGGCTCGTTGGTGATGTTTCCCGAAATGCCCAGATCGGCCGGCAACTCGGGGAATGAGCAATAGCGGAAAAAGTTGGTGGGATTGATCGTGCAGACATTGTTGCTGACTCCCGAGTCCGTGCTGTTGCGCCAGATGATCGTGTTGGTGACCACGCCGTTCACGGCGCTGCCCCGGTAGATCCCGCCGCCCAGGCCGACCGTGGTCGTGCGATTGGAGACCACCGTGCAATGCACGATCCGCCCCGCCGCCAGCATCAGGACCCCGCCGCCACCGCCGCTGACGGATCCCGACATGTTGGACACGATCAGGCAGTTTTCGAGGGTGGCGGCGCCTTCCATGGCGACGCCGCCCCCGCCGTGGCCCGCGTTGTTCCCATAAACAAAACAACGCTCCATTTTCCCCCCGTTTATCAGAACTCCCGCGCCGGCACGGACGGACGTGTTGTTGAGAATCCGGCTGTCGGACAGAGTTCCACCGTTCATGTATACCGCGCCTCCCCGGCCGGAAGCGCCGCCGCCGGACTTGGTCGGATTCTTGATGAACAGGCAATTGCTGACCATGCCGGCCGTCATATAAACGCCGCCCCCAAAAATGGCCGTATTGTTGGTGAACAGGCAATTGCGGACCAGGCCGCCGGTCATGTAAATGCCTCCGCCGGTATCCGCCGCGGTGGGGGCGGAGCCGTTCCGGACGACCAGGTTCTCCACGGTCACGCCGGGGTCGGTTATCCCGATGAGCCGCGTTCCGGTGGCGGCGCGTTCGAGAATCGGGAGGGCGGGATTCGTGACGCCGGTCACGGTCACAGGCTTCGCCAGGGCGAGTGGATCAGCCAGTTTGTAGACGCCGTTGGAGATGACGACGGCGCCGCCCGGCGCGGTCATGTCGACCGCCTGCTGGATGTTGGTGGAGGCGGTTTCCCAGGTGGCGTAGGGGTTCAGGTGGGGCCCGTTCGTCCTGACAAAGGTGTTGGCTCCGCGAACCCGGATGTAGTTGGGGCGGTTCACGAGAACGACCTCGCCAGCGCCGTTGCTGATGGACAGGTTTAGCGTGTAGAGGCCGGGCGCGTAGGTCCGGGAGATGGATCGGACCTCGGCGCCCCCTTCGGCATCGATGTCTCCGTCGCCATCCGGGTCCCACCGGTAATACAGGCCGGAGGCGGAGCTCCCGCAGGCGTAGGCCGTGATAGTCGGGGTTGCTTCATAGTCCGCCAGCAGCACGGTGGCGATCAGGTT
>JBIIYJ010000113.1:0-15254 GCA_044346855.1 Kiritimatiellia bacterium | reverse complement strand
CAGATCTTTCCGGACTTCGACGCCGATCCGGACGATCCGAAAAGCTACTGCTTCGGGCCGACCGACGATTACCTGCGCGCGATTCTCGCCACCGGCGCGAGGATCATCTACCGCCTGGGCACCAGCATCGAGCACTACCCGCGCCGGCGCTACACCCACCCCCCGGCGGACTATGCCAGGTGGGCACGGATCTGCCTCGGGATCGTGCGCCACTACACCGAAGGCTGGGCGGATGGCATTCCGAACGCGGTGGACTATTGGGAGATCTGGAACGAGGCCGACATCGGCAAGCCGATGTGGTCGGGCACCTACGACCAGTACCTGCAATTGTACCGGGCCACCGCCACGGCGCTCAAGGCGCACAACCCGTCGCTCAAGGTAGGCGGTCCGGCCGGCGCCATGCTCGAAACAGCCGATCTGGCCCGGTTCATGGCCTTCTGCCGCGACAACCGGCTGCCGCTCGACTTCTACTCCTGGCATCTCTACGCGCGAAAACCGGAAGAGCTGGTCGCCCACGCGGCACGCATCCGGCGGATGCTCGACGAGCACGGCTTCGCCGGCGTCCCCACGCTGTTGACGGAGTGGAACTTCCTGCCATCGGGCTGGGAGATTCTGTGCGGCCAGGACGAGTATTTGCGGCGGGACTGTTTCGAACGGATGAAGAACGAGGAGGGGGCCTCCTTCTGCGCCAGCGTCCTGATCCGGATGCAGGATGCACCCGTCGACATCATGAACTACTACGACGGCCAGGCGGTGACCTGGTTCTGCGGGCTGTTCGACTATTACGGCGTGCCGCAGAAGACTTTCTACGCCTTCAAGGCCTTCAAGGAACTGCTGGCCCACCCCGAACGGGTGGCGGCCACGTGCGACATTCCCGGGGTGGATGTGATGGCGGCGCGTGCGGCCGACGGCCGGTCCGGGGCGTTGCTCCTCGCGAATTTCGGCGCCCATGAGGGAAAGCTGACGCTCGAGGTCGCCGGCGCGCCAGGCGAGGCGGAGATCCGCCTGGTCGACCGCGACCACGCGCTGCAACCGCTCTCCGCGGTCGCGTCTGGCGCTAATGCGTTCGTGGCTGGCCAGGACCATTTCGCGAAGGACCAGGTCCGGGCTGAGGCTGGCGCGGGCCGTCTGGACCTGATGGTGCGGCGGCACGCGGTGGTCCTCGTCCGGTTTTCCCGCCGCATTCACGGGAAACCCTGATGCTGAATATGCGCAATAATATGCGCATGGCATATTTAAACATAAGCATTGACTTGCGCTGCGCATATATGGATGCTGTGCTCTGATTTCCTTATGAACGAGGACAGGCATGCCCAAACAAAAAGACCTTTCCACGCTCCTTAACGTCAGTCAAGGAACCGTCTCGCGCGCGCTCCGGGGAACGGGGCGGGTCAGTCCCGATCTTCGCGAACGCGTCCTGCATGCGGCGAGCCGCATGGGCTATCGCCTGCCGGAAACCATCGCGCCCCGGCGCATCCGGGCAAGCCGTTCCCATGGCGTGATCTGTGTGGAAATCGTCAACGGTGACACCTGGCATGAGACCCTGATCGGCGGTGCGATCGAGGCGGCCCGGCAAGTCGGGCGCGAGGTGATCGTGGCGCCGCATCGGGCCGGCCTGTTTCCCCAGGTTGTGTCGGGCGGCCGGGTGGCGGGGCTGGTGCGCATGATGGGGGCCGACGATTTCAAACCGGGCGTTCGCATCGAGGAGGCGCCCGTGCCGACCGTCAGCATTCTCTATCCGATGCCGGGCGCGGATGTCGTCAGCGTGGACGCGTTCGAGAGCGCCCGCGAACTCGGGTTGCGCCTGGGCGAAAAGCGGCCCGGCCTGGTCGCCTGCCTGGCCCACTGCAGCCCCGTCGGCCATGCGCGGTCCCTGGGGGTTCTGGCCGGACTGCGGGAGCGCGGCGCCTCGCTGCCGCTGGAACTGATCCGGACGGTCAGCGGCCTGGCGCCGAACGCCTCCATGCCGAAGGTCGAGGAGCTGCTCGACCTGCGCGCCGCCGGCCGGCCGGAGCACCAGTTCTCGCTGATTGTCTTCTACAACGACTCCCTGGCCCGCCACGCCATCGCGAGGATCCGGGCGCGCGGCCTGCGGGTGCCGGAGGATGTCGGCGTGGCCGGCTACGACGACGTCGATCCGGCGCCCTCGTCCGACATCCGCCTGACCACGGTGCATCTGCCGATCCGGGAACTCGGCCTGGCCTCGGTGCACCGGATCCACGCGCGGATGCAGCGGCCTGGCGAGCCGCCGCTGCATTGGCTGCTCCAGGCGCACGTGGTGGAGGGCAACAGCGTGCTGGATCGCAGCGTCGGTAAGTGAACCAATTAAAAGGGGAACGCGATGAGCATACGAACAAAGCTGGATTGGGGTCTGGCGCTGGCCCTGATGATGGCCGCGGGGGCGCACGCGGCCAATGTCTACGTGGTGACGAACGGATCGATCCCCACGCCGCCCTACAACAACTGGTCGATCGCGGCCACGAACATCCAGACGGCCGTGGACTTCGCCAGCACGAACTATCCGGCCTGCGATACGGTCGTGATCAGCAACGGGACCTACAACATCACGAACCAGGTGTCGGTCACGAACGGCATCACGATGCGCAGCGTGAATGGCGCCGACGTCACCATCGTCCAGCGCAGCGGCACCGGCAAGATTCGGATCTTTGAGCTCACGCATGCCAACGCCGTCCTGCAGGCGCTGACCCTGCGCAATGGCTATCAGCAGGGGGGAGGGGTCAAGCTGTCCGCCGGCACGGTGCGGGACTGCGTCATCCGGGACAACGCGAATAACGACTCCGGCTTCATGGGCGCGGGGGTCTACCTCTCGGGCGGCGTGGTCTCCAACTGCGTGATCCGGAACAATCAGACCCAGAATAACAATGCTCCCGGCGGCGGCGTCTACGCGGTGGGCGCCAATGCGCTCGTCACGCGCTGCGTGATCGCGAGCAACGCGGCCACGCGTTCGAACATGGATGGCGGCGGCGTTTACCTGGATGGCGGCGCCAGGCTGCGCAACTGCCTGGTGAACGGCAACACGGCGGGACAAAACGGCGGCGGGATTTACCTGACCGCAAGCACCTCGACGGTCGAGAACTGCACGATTGTCCGGAACACGGCTAGCGGGGGAAGCGGAGGCGGCGTCTATCGCGCGAACGGTGTGGTCAGCAACAGCATCGTCTACCTGAACAGCGCGGTCACGGCCCCGAACTACTCGGGCGCCGCCTCCGGCATCGCCTACTCCTGCGCCGATCCGCTGGTCGCCAACACCGGCAACATCAGCGACGACCCCCAGTTCGTCAACCCCGCCGCCGGCAACTATCGCCTGCCGTTCGGATCGGACTGCGTGGATGCCGGCGCCACCCCGGACTGGGCGGCGACCGGCACGGACCTGGACGGGAGCAACCGGCTCCAGAACAGCGTCATCGACATGGGCGCCTACGAATACGCGTATGGGAGCGAGTTCGCGGCCCGCGTGTCCGCGACCGGGCGGATCGGCTACCTGGAGTTGACGAACGTGACGCTCACGGCAATCCTGGCCGGCACCCTTTCGCAGACCCAGAACGCGCACTGTGTCTGGAATTTCGGCGACGGCGCGACGCAGAACGGCACGGATCTGCTGCGCGTGCAACACGATTTCGCACCGGGGGCCTGGACGATCACGCTGACGGTGACGAACGCGCTGAGCGAGGCGTGCCAGGCCGTGCGGGCGGGATATGTCCGCGTCGGAGCCGAGACCGTTCACGTGGCCCGCGCCGCAACGCCGGCCTATCCCTACGCGACCGAAGCCACGGCGGCCACTAACTTCGCCGCCGCTTATGCGGTGTACAAGGACATGCGGACCCTCGGCGCCGATGTGCCCGTGCGCATCCTCGTGCACACCGGCGACTGGGCCGTCGCGGAGAGCGTCGAGTTGACCGGCGACACGCGGCTGGCAAGCGTCGGGGGGTGCGACTTGACGGCCCTCTACCGGCCTTCCTCCGGAGTGCTTTCGTTCCGTGTGCTGCGACTGGACGACTCGCGGGTTGTGGTCGAGGGCTTAACCATCCGCGGCGGGCGTCAATTCATCGACCCCGCGGAAGGCGCCGGGGTCCGAATGACGGCGGGCATACTACGCGACTGCGTCATCACCAACAACAACGCCGTGGGCGGGGGCAGCTACGGATCCCACACCTATGGCGGGGGTGTCTACGCCTCCGGCGGGACGATCCAGGATTGCCGCATCACGGGCAACCAGGCGCAGAAATCGACTTCTCGCTGTTCCGGCTACGGCGGCGGCGCATACCTTCTCGGCACGGCGTTGCTCGATTCCTGCCACCTCGACAACAACCTCGCCCAGGGCGACACCTTTCAGCAGAACGGCAGCTTCGGCGGCGGGCTCTACATGGCGGGGAGCGCCGTGGCTCGCAACAGCCTCATCCGCCATAATGTGGCGAACCTGGGTACAACGCAGGCCGGCGGCGGGGTCTACCTGGCCGGCGGGGTGCTGGAGAATTGCACGATCGCGACCAACAGCGCCGGGCTGAACGGGGGCGGGGTCTTCCGCGCCGCCGGCGCCGTGACCAACTGCATCGTCTATTTCAACACCGCCCTCACGGATCCGAACTACGCCGGAACCAACACGGCCATCGCCTACTCCTGCACCACCCCGCTCGTCACCAACACCGGCAACATCGCCGCCGATCCGCTGTTCATGAACGCCGCCACGAACAACTTCCGGCTCCGGAAGGACTCGCCCTGCATCGACAAGGGCCTGGTCAATCCGGCCTGGATGGCCGGGGCAACCGACCTGGCTGGGGAGCCGCGCCTCGCCAACAAGTCCGTGGACATGGGCGCGTATGAGACGCGGATATCGGCCGGCTCGCTCGTCGTCGTCCGGTGAGATGCGGCGGCTTTTCCAGCGGAGTCCGACAGGGGATATGAGGAGAACGGATATGGCACGGGGATTACGGGCGCTTGCCTGGATCGGGGCGCGGGGCTTGCTCCGGCGATTCATCTTGATGGCCGTCGCGGGCTTGGGCACGGCGGCGGTGGCCGCCGACGCGCCGGCCTTCCCCGCGAAGGAGCGGCTGAACACGCTCTTCATCGCCCCGCCGCACGGTTACGAGGGCGGCGCGGCGGCGGAGTGCGCGCTGCTCGAAAGCCTGACCGACCTGCGGTTTACGGCCGTCCAGGCGCCTCACAAGGCCGGCGACCACATGGCCGACGTGGACGGTCATTTCGGCGCCGACGACCGGTGGATCCCCATTCGCAAGGCGGAGATCCTGCGGCACCTCGGGCGGCCCTACGCGGCGGTCCTGGTGGGCACCGCCGTGGCCGACGACGACGTGCAGCAGGCCCTGGCCCGCTATGTGACCGGCGGCGGCGCGCTGGTCTGGGCCGCCGGCGACCAGGCGCCCGACTGGCTGGCCGCCGCGCTCAAGGAGAATGCCGCCGCGCCATCACCGCTTCCCGACCCGTTGGCGGGGCTCGGCCTCACGGAGGCGGGAATGAAACCCGCGGGACGCGGGAAGGTGCTGATGACCAATGGGGTGACCGTTCTGCATGCGGTCCCCGGCGGCAAGGCATCGACGCCGCTCGTCACCTTTGCGACGGTGGGCAAGGGCCGCGTGCTGGCCCTGCCCGCCCTTTTTCCGGTTAAGTTCGCCTCCGGCATCGACGGCGACTGGCTCTGGGCCCGGGCCTTCGAGCGGCTGGTCCGCTTTGCGGCCACGGGTTCGGCCGCGCCGTCCGTGACGGTGCAGGCCGCGCCTGCGGAGACCAACGCGCCGCCCGCCGTGGAGCAAAAGGTCCGGGTGACGCTGAGCGGTCCGGCTGGAACCGTGGTGGTCGTGCGGCAGTCCGACATGCGCGGGACCGTGCGCGAACTGGCCGGGGCTGTGACGCTGGCCCCTGAACCGGTGTCCATCGAAGTCATGGCGGACGCGACCCTGGGCACACCGTCCATGATCGAGGCGGCGTCCGCCGCGGGCGCGGCGGCCTCCGGCCTCACGTTCCTGACATTGCCTGTGCCCGTGGCGCTGGACCTCTTCACGACGCAACAGGGCAACCGGCCCGACTTCAAAATCCAGTCGGCCCTGCAACTGGAGTCCAGGGCCGATTTCGGCCAGGCTACGCTGCACTGGACCGTGCTCGATTGGGCCCGCAAGGCCGTGGCCTACCGCGCCGAACCGGTCGAGCTCAAGGCCGGGGGCAAGGTCGAAAAGACCTTCGATTACACGCTGGCGGATCCCGATCCGCGGGCCTACATGGGTTGGCTGCGCGTCGACGTGACCGATCCCAGGGGAAAGCGGCTGGCGCGGGCCGTGACCCGGCTCTACCGCTACCGGCCCTACGACATGACCGAGCAACTGCTGGCCGGCACCTGGCACACCGGAACCGTCTCGGCCCGGCCGGGCATGGCCGACCTGTTAGCCTCGTATCTCGGCGAGATCGGGTTCAACGCCGTGTTCAGCTTTGCTGATCAGGACGTTCTCGAGCGCCACAACTTCCGCCAGTACATGGAGCACCAGAGCACCACGCGCATCGGGTATGCCAACGGGCCGGCGCCGTTCAAGGCTGGCATCGAGGACTACGCCGCCCGCTACCAGGCGGAGGGACGGTCGAGAACCGGCATTGGCAAGGGCTTCGGCGAACCGGGCTATCGCGGGCCCTGGCCTTCCGCCTCCCTGAACCTCTTCTCCATGGGCGAGGAGACCGGCTTCGGGCCCTGGTCGGAATCGTATCCCTGGCGCAAGGAGGAGAGCGCCCCCGAAGAGGCCAACAAGTGGTTCCGGCACTACCTGCGGCAGCTCTACGGCGACGACCTGGCGAAGCTCAACGCCGCCTGGGACAAGGCTTTCCAGGACTGGAGCGAGATCAAGATCTGGCGCCAATACGCCCAGCCGTTCGGCTGGATGTTCGCGCCGCCACCGGCGAACCCTGAAAAGAACCTGACGCCTTACGTGGATACGCATGCCTTCCACGAGTGGTACGTTCGTCAATACTGCGAGAACTACATGAGGGGGTATGCCACGGCCAATCCGGTGACGACCTGGACGATGAGCTACGACTTCACGTTCCTGCAGTTTACTCCCGCCCCCTTGGTCAATTTCTGGGCCGCGATCCCGCCGGAGGGCGTGGCGCTCTGGCACAACTATGTCCGCTCGCGGACGCCGCCCCCCGGCAATCCCTTCCACCTGAACTGGATGTTCTTCGAGGACGAGGCCATGAACAACCAGTTCCTGCAACTGGGACTGGCGTCGGGTTGCACCTACCTCTTCAACTGGGGGCCCATGTTCAATGGCGACCTGACCCCGAGCCGTTCGACGCTGGCCGTGGCCAGGACCCTGAAGCAGGCCCGCCGGCCCGAGGCCCTGCTGCGCAAGATGACGCCGCACGTCGACCCGCGCGTCGGCATCTTCACCCTCGACAGCCGGTGGATGCTGGTCCGCGGGCGCTACGGGTTCTTCCTGCAGCGCAACGGGCCCTACGACCTGGCCATGGGCAAGGGCCCGTACCAGGCGCCGGGCGCCTCCTATATCAAGCCGCCCGAAATCTCGCTCTACCGCGCGCTGTCCACCTCGGGCTACGCGCCAAAACACGTCAGGCCCGGCGAGTTCGGGGACTGCAAGGTCCTGTTCCTCCCATACGTCGAGGCGATCGACCAGCAAGCCGCCGACGCCGTGCGGCAGTACGTGGAGAACGGCGGCACGCTGGTGGTGTTTCCGACGATCGCCCAGTACGACGAGGGCGGGAAGCCGTACCCGGCCTATCCGGGCGCCGGCTTCGACAAGCTGCTCGGCTTCACGGCCGAGCCCGACTGGCTGATGGGCCGTTCGCAGGTCGAGTTCCCCGGCGAGAACGCCGCGAAGAAGGCGTTCGAGGAGGCCTGGCTGCTCGGTGAGAGGGGGGACAAGACGGCCACCAACGCGCCCTCGGTCCAGCCGCCCCTGTTCTTCAACCTCGGCATGCGCATCGGCGGGCATGCCTGCCACTACATGCCGGAAGGGCGGCAACGGCTGGAGAACCTGGCGAAGGACGTCGTGGTGATCGGCCATCACGAGGACGGCAACCCGCTGCTGACCTACCGGAAGGTGGGGAAGGGCGCGGCGATCTGCTTCAACGTGCTGCTGACCGGCGAAAGCGGGCTGGCGGAGCCCGCGACCGAGGCGACCGAAACGTTCCGGCAGGTCATCGACCAGCTCGTGCGGCGGTGCGGTGTCACGCCCGGCTTCGAGATCGAGAATACGCGCGCCTATGGCGAGGGGCTTGGCGACTTCGTCACCATGCAGTACGACTTGCCCGGCACGACGGCGCGGGTGCTGGCTATCTTCGGTGACTACCGCGGCCGTAAGGCCGATGCTCGGCTGCGGCTGCGGCCGCCGTTCACAACGGCCTACGACGCGCTCGCGGGCGAGCGCATGGTGAGCATTTTCAATCCCGCGCAGCAGGCGCCGGAAACGGTCCTCACCGTCGAGCCGGGCTTCTGGCGTCTACTGGTCCTGACGACCGCGCCGCTGGCGGCGCCAGCGCTGGCCGGTCCCAGGACCGCGCAGGCGGGCGAGTCCGCGCCGTTCACAGTCGGGCCGGACTCCAAGGCGACGCGATATGGCCGTGTCGAGGTCATGGGGCCTGATGGCGGCCTGCTGGGGCACCACAGCGGCAGCGTCATCCTCAAGCCAGAGGAGCCGCTGATCCTGCGGCCCCGGCTTGATGATCCGTTTACGGATGGGGGGGGGGAGCCAGCCGCCTGGACCGTGCGCTGGCTGGACGCCGTCAGCGGTCTGGCCGCGGAGGCGAAGCTGGAGGTGCGTGCGTCCAAGGAGGCAACGGCTCTCGCCAGGGCGGCTTTGCCGGCCGAGTCCGACACCCTGTCGCGGCAGATGATGCGGCGCGGGCCGGAAATGTCCGATGCCGAGTTCCTAGGCCTGCTGATTCAGTTGCGCGACCGTCATTTGGATCGCGAAAGCGTGGACAAGCGGCGCTACAGCTACTACTCCTACGAGATGGGCGAGAGCCGGCAGCGCGTCATGCAGCTCCTGGCCACAACCGACTGGACCGCGCGCGTCGAGGCGCTGGACGCATTCCTGACCCGGGGCGAACACCTTTATCTCGTTTGCGAAGATCTCGGATTCGATGCCGCGTCGGGCGTCACCACGACACCCGGCCGCCGGCCGCGCATCCTGGAGGCGCTCCAGCAACTGGCGGCGCGGAAGGGCGCCGAGGTGATGGCCGTCTCCGGCAAGCCCTATCTGCGTGTCATCCGGCTTGGCCAGGGACTGCTGGTGCTCGACCGTCGCTCGCCGGACGGGTCGGGCAACAGCAACCTGCACTTGGCGGCCTTCCAGAAAGCCTGGCGCGAGGAGATCGAGCAGGCAGGCCTGGCGCCGGGCGGAAAGGGCGCGCGGTTCATGCCGGTGGCCGGCGAGCCGCTGACGGCGTGGTTCTTCGGGAAGTGAGGGAAAGGCCAATGGATATGCCCTTCCCATGCGTGGAGCCGCAGGCGTCGCGCGAAAACTGGGTGTGCTGAGTAGGGAGCCTTTCGCTTAAATGAAAAGGATCGTCATGAGACCGGCCTTGCTTGTGCCGGATTTGCCTTCTTTGGAGCGAAAGCTGGCCGAGCCGCCGCCGCTCCTCGCCAAGTTGTATGCTCGCTTCCAGGAGCGGCTGGCGGAGGATGCCGGGTTCCGGCGGCATCACATCTTTCTGTCCGCGCTGCTGGGGGATCCCGCTGCCATCGCCGAGGCGAAGGGGTTGATCGCAGCTTGGGCAAACGATCCGCTGTTGCTGGCAGGAACCCAATCACCCTCCTCGAAAGCGTCGGCGCAGGAGAGCCTCGACGCCCACATCTGGTGCGTGGCGCCGCGGGCCATGCGGCTGGCGGTTTATTTCACCTGGCTGGACGCGCAAGGGGCATGGACGCCGGAAGAGCGGCGCGTGATCGGTAACGCGCTGATGGATTTCTTCCATCACTACGTCATTCCCGTGCTGCGGGCGCGGACGCCGGGCGGGCACAACCAGCAGTTCTCGATGACCTTCTGCAGCGCGGTGGCGGGGCAGGCCTTCGCGGGGGTGGAGGGCGTGGGCGAACGGGCGCGGGCCCTGCGCGACTGGGCGTTACCGAAGTTCCGGCAGGTGCTCGGCCTGATGCCCGCCAGCGGCTATTCGGGCGAAGGGTCCACTTACCAATCCGACGTGGTCTCCCCGTTGGTCATGTGGGCGGGCGTGTTCCTTGAGCAGTTGGGTGAGCGCGATGTCTGGACTCGGCGTCGAGAGCCCAATGGCGCCTGCCTGGCCGACACGCTCCGGATCGAGGCGGCGATGGGCAGTTGCGGCGGTCTGCTGCCTCCCTGGGACCACTATGGCTGGGCCCGCATCCATAACCTGGCGGCCCGCTCGTTATGGGCCGGCCTTTCCGGAGACGAGCAACTCCTTCACGTTGCCGAAGATGTGTGGGACGAGGAGAGCTTCATCGCCTGGCGCGACGATGACCGCCTCTGGACGCTGGTGTATTGGCCGCAGGAGGAGGGTTCAGGGTTCGGTACACTGAACCCTGCGCTCACCGGCTGGAGCCTGCCGGCGGTCGGGGCGGCGATCGAGCATGTGCCGCGGAACCTGCGCGTCCTGTCCGTCTGGGATCGGTGTTCGGGGAGCTTGCAGGCGGTTGGCCGCGGGCAGGTGAATCCAAACCACCTGATGATTGACCTGGGCGGGGAGCCCGTCACGGCGGACGGATGGGAGGATGGCGGGGAACGGCTGGTATCGGAAGCGTCGCTAGCCTGCACGCTGGCTGCGTTGTCGCCGGTCGAGCAGGAGTTGATCCGGCAGCAGTACGGTAGCATTGAGAAATGGGTGTGCAACCAGCAGCATGGTTTTCTCGGGCAGGCCTGCGCGATTCTGGTGGACGGCTGGGAGAGTTATTTTCCGCGCCAGGCACGCGAGGGACGGCTGGTGTTCGAACGCCGCGATCCGGATCGCCACACGTTCGCGGGCGAGGCCGCCGTCTGCTACCAGCCGGCATTCGATATTACCCGCATGCGACGGGCCGTCTCCATGGGGGAGAGCGGCGTGACCTGGATCGTGGACGACATCCGGGCGGATTCCGCGCATGCCTTCACCTGGCGGATCTGGCTGCGGCGGGGGGTGCGGCAGACCCGGCCGCAACAGGTGCAATTGGATCTGCCGTCGGGCAGGGGAGTGACGTTCGCCTGGCTGGCCGAGGCCGACGGCACGGCGCAAGCGGTTTCCGTTGCGCGCGCCACGGTGCCGGGCTTCCCGCAGGGCCACGGGCCGCGCTATCCCTGGCCGGACGAGGGGAGCGATCGCTGCGATCTGACCGTCACGGGTTGCGATGTCCGGTTTGTGACCTGCCTGTTGCCCGAGGGCGTGGAGGAACTGACCCTGCGGAAGGTCGAACCAGGAGTCTGGGAGGCCGTATGGGAAGGTGGATCGGATCGCTTCATCCTGCCGCCGGAAATCGAGGCGGTGCCGGATGACGCCCCGGTAACCGACGAACAGATGGTCGAAAAACATACGCTGTGCGATCTGGACGAAGCGCCTTTTGCTTTGCTGGACGAGCCGGATGCGGCGCTGCTGGCGGCGTTGGACGATCCACCAATCGCTGCCTGGCGGCGGACCGGCGCGGCGATGCAGACGCTGACCGCACGCGGAAATGCCAACGCCCTGCCCAAGATCATGGCACTGCTGGACGACGCCCGCCAGAACTACACCGTGCATTCCGTGGCCGCGTGGTGCCTGGGGCATGCGCGCCACGAGCCGGCGCTGGCGGTGCTGAGGAAAATGACGCATACTCCCGAAGACAACACCGCCGCCCGTTCGCGTTGGGCCATGGAGAGGATGGAGAAGCGGGTCAGGACGGGAGAGTAAGCAGGGCGCGGCAAGAGAATACTTTTTCAGGGTCGGTCCCCATTACGCTCGCTTGCGAGGAAAACAAATGAAGAGCCTGCTCCAAACGACATTCAACAATGAACCGGCCGCCGCCGGATGGGAATCATCCGGGACGTATCCGCCCGGAGGCGCCGGCTTTGACGGGGAATGGCGCCCGGGGGGCGCGGGACCCCGGCGGGCCTGTCTTTGCGTGAGGAAGGGGCTGTGGCAGTCGCCGCCTCTGCCCGTGACGCCATTCCGGTATTACCGGTTGCGCTTTGCCGCACAGGCGGCGCAGGGCGGCGCCTACGCTTTCCGCTATTGGGACGGCCAGGGGCGCCTGATCGCCAGCGATGAGTACAACACGTTTGAGGTGGCCGACGGCTGGCGGACGCACAACGTGTTCACCCAGGCGCGTGAAAACGCCGCCTCCCTGCGCGTCGCGTTTGTCGCCCCCGGCGGCGAGGTTCGGGTCGGCGCATTGGAGGTTTCAGAGGCGACGGCGGGCGACGTCCTGGCGTGGAGCGACCGGTTGTACGCCAGTCTTCCGCCGGTGCGCCTCGCTTCCGCGCCGGGGCAGGTTCGGCATCTGGATGCACCGATTCGCAAACTCCGGCGCGGAGGTGCGTTGCGAGTCCTGGTCCTGGGCGACAGCATCGCCAACGACCTGGGTAATTCCCAGTTCCATCTGTTGATCCAGCGGTTCTATCCGGGATCGGAAATCGTTTTCCACCGCTCGGTCCGCGCCGCGACCGGTTGTACGTACTACCGGCGGCACGTGCGCCGGTATGTGACGGCGAATGCTCCTGATCTTGTCGTCATAGCCGGGATCAGCCACCGGTGCGAGGCCGGGGCGGTGCGCCATGTGGTCGAGCAGACGCGGCAACAGATGGGCCGGGCCGTGGCTTTCCTGGTATGCACCGGCGCGATCATGCAGCCCGGTTATGGGAGGCGCAAAGCAGGTGGGGCAGGGACGTTGTCCGACGAGGAACGGGTCCGACGGGCTTTCGAGGCCGAACGCCGGTTTTATGCGGAACTGGAATCGATGAGCCGGGACCTGCGGATCGCGACACTCGACTTGCGAAGCGCCTGGGAGGCGTACCTGGCGGGCTGCGGGCGGGCCCGGTCGTGGTATCAGCGCGACTCGATCCACGCCAACGCTCGCGGGAAGCAGATTCTCGGGCGCATCGTCGCGCAATGCTTCCGGCCATGATCGTTCGCGAACCCGGGCCCGTTTGCATGGCCGCACCAAGCGGTCTTCAAGGCTTCTTATCCAAATAATCCGCCATGTCGGGCCGGTGCGGCCGGTGCCGGGACTCCTACATGGGCGTGATGTCCTGCACCAGGGGCTGGACGGTCATGTCCGGCACGGCCAGGTGGGCGGGCTGGGCGCAGAGTTGCGCCACGATGGCGCCGAGTTCCAGGGGCTGGATGCACTGGCGGCGGATGTCGGCCTGGGCGGCGGGATGGCCCTGGATGCCGGAGGCGGCGAGGAATTCGGTGGCGCCCCAGGAGGGGGCGTGGGCTGGTATCCCCGGCCTCCCTCATAATGCGGCAAAACGGACCGCTTATGACGTTCAATAATGGTGGCATCCTGGCCCTCCTTGTTCTCGGCCCGCAACTCCGCCACCGCCGCGCGCTTCTGGTCATCCCGGTACGTCTCCACCACGCTCACCGGCCCGAACTCCAACTCCTCCAGTAGCGCCTTGAGCGCGACTAGCCGATAGTGGTAGGCGTACGGGCGCCAGTCGTGCCCCATGTTCTCCAGAATGTCGAAGGCGTAGAACCGGTCCCCGACCAACTCCCCGTCGATCACGAAATCTCCCTCCACACCCATCAGTCGGTCCGCGACGGAGGCGGGGAAGCCCGTGGCCGTTCCATTCCGATTGGCGGCTTCGACCCCGGCGGCTGTCTTCCGCACCAGAAGCCGCTTCCCGTCGAACTTCTCCTGGGCGCACCAGGCCGGATCCTGCAGGTACCGCTCCGCCTCCTCTTCCGTGATGGGGTTGAGCAACATGGCCCGCAGCCCCGTGTCCTTGCGCCCCTCCGCCAGGTTCATCCCGATCCCCGTGCTGGCCATTCCCGTGGGCGTGTAGCCCTTGGCCAGCTTGGACCGCACCAGCTTCTCGTAGATGCCCACCACCTCGTCATAGGAAACGGGCACCTGCGTGTTTGTGCCGGCGGCCAGGGGCGATCCACGCCGGCCATAGGCGAAGTTCACCATGAACCCGCCCCCTGCCGCCTCCACGCAGGCCCGGTAAACCTTGTCGCTCGATCCTTCTCGGTATCCCAGTTCGATGCTGGGTATATGTTCTGTGTTCATCTGTTCTCCTTCATGCTAACGTTTGTCGTCTTCCTTGGCCCGCTCAGCTTTCTGCGCCTTCCTCTTCGCCACTTTCAGGTCGCCGCGGGTCCTGGGTTCGGCGACATTGTGGTCGTCGGGTTCAAAGAAAAAACCCTGGTCGGCCGCGCACTCACTTCCACCTTTGTACCGCAGCGGTTCACCCAGGATCTGCCAGCACGCGAGGTGGTAGCAGTCGGGGTTGCCGGAACTGGCACCCGTGCGCCTGCTCCAGTACCGCCTCCAGGTTGGCCATGGTGACCAGTTCCGTCTCCAGCTCCTGGGGGAGCTTGATCTGGAAGAGGTTGACCCAGACCGAACTCGTCTGGCGGCATTTTGGCTCCTGTATCCGTACGATCCGTCCCGAGGTGGCACCCTCGGAGTTCGTGACCATTTGCGCCTTGCGCCACACGCTCCCCGCATTTCTAGCAAATGAAACTGCGGATCCTATTTTGTTGAAATTCCTAACCGATCACATCGATCCCAGCCGTTGAGAAGGCCTTTTGGTTGCCGCATAACCTTGATTTCCAGGCACTTGCATTGAAATGAGCGAAAGCTCGTCGACGCGCTTTGCCCGCTTTAACAGGGCCTGAACTCGGTACTCATGAGCAGAATCGCACTCTGGAGGCCGTGGGTTCGAACCCCATCCGCTCCACCATCCTTCGCGCTCATCATTCCATCGCCTTCATTCTGCACCCCTTTGCCCATCGCGCGAAGGATGGTGCCCTTCGAAGCTCAAGCGAGGCTTTGCGAGCGCCGAGCGTAGTAGGGCATGAATCGGCTGGCGCTACGGATGGCAGGCCATCCTTCGCGTCTCCCTCCTTCGTCGGTCGCGCTACGGATGGCAAGCCCTCATTCGCGCTCATCTTTCCATCATAATAGTTCTTGGAAGCCTCGCCGGTGCGGACTATTGTAAAGCTGTCATTCACTGACGCTTCACGAGAGGAGTGCTTATGCGACGCTTATCCGTTTCCCTCCTGGCTTTCTGCCTGACGGTTTCCCTGGCTCAGGCCACCCGCTATCACGTTGCCACCAACGGCAACGA
>JBIIYJ010000383.1:0-4719 GCA_044346855.1 Kiritimatiellia bacterium | reverse complement strand
AAAGTTTGTACCACGCCGGGGGATGGGAAAGTGGCAGGGCAGTGGAGGGGGCTACGGGTCAGGAGACCCGTGCCACGACGGTTGGTGGTGTGGCAGGGCCACGGGTCGGAAGACCCGTGCCACGACGATGGCTGGAGTGGACAAGGGCGCACGGGTCAGGAGACCCGTGCCACGACAAGAGGATAATATGAGCCGGAAAATCGGAATGGATACGATCTGCCTGCGCCCGACCCCGCGGCTGGCGCACACTGAATATTCCATGAATTACCACAAGTCCTACCTGGCCAGGCTGGGCAAGCCCATCGAGGAGGCCTGGGAGTTCGATTTCCAGTGGTGCACGAACGACGGCCCCGTGAACTGGTCCAAGACGGGCCGCGTCACGGACATGGGTCACGCGGTCTACGCGGCGGATGGCAGCGACCTGCGTCAGCCTGCGAAATGCCCGTTCGAGGACGTCGAGGAAGTCTACGCCTTTGATCCCTTCAAGGAATACGGCATTCCCGAACACCGGGAACTGGTCCGCTACTACGAGAACTGGTACCAGAAGTGCCAGGCGAACAACCCGGAGCAGGTGGTCACGGGCGGCCGTTATGTGAGCGTGGTTTCCGGCGCCCTCGCCATTTTCGGCTGGGACATGCTGCTGGAGGCCGCTGGTATGGATCCCGCCCGCTTCGCCAAGGTTCTGGAGCGGATCGGCGCCTACAGCATCCGCCACGCCCAGGCCTGGGCGGAGACCTCCATCGAGGCCTACATCCAGCACGATGACATGGTCTGGTCAGCCGGCCCGTTCATGGATCCGAAAGTCTACCGGGAGGTGATCTTCCCGCTGTTCCGGCAGATGTGGGAGCCGCTGCTGAAGGCGAGGAAGAAAGTGCTCTTCTGTTCCGACGGAACATTCACGATGTTCATGGACGACCTGGCCGCATGCGGCGCCGAGGGCTTCATCTTCGAGCCGATGAACGATCTGGATTTCGTGTGCAACCGGTTCGGGAAGACGCACTGCCTCGTGGGCAGCAAGGCGGACTGCCGCACCATGGCCTTGGGCACCTGGGAGCAGGTCAAGGCCGAGATTGACGCCACCTTGGTTCTTGCGAAGAAATGCCCCGGTTTCATGTGGGCTGTGGGCAATCACATCCCGGCCAATGTGTCCGATGAAATGTGTGACAAATACATGAACTATCTCCGGGCGAATTGGACGCGATGAGACGAATCCCCGTCATACCGGCGCTCATAATCCTTCTTGTGATCCCGTTTTTACAGGCGGGCGCGCAGGACGCCATCCTGCGCCTGGTGGCGGCCGACCGGCCCGACCGGCCGCTCTGCAGCGCCGTAACGGATTTCCGCTATTCGCCGCTGGGCGGGCTGGTGACCGTGGACTGGCTGGGCGGCGTGACGCTCGACGGCAAGACCCTGTTTCCCCTGAAGGACCTCAAGGCCATCGGCCCGGGGCACGAGGTGGACATGGGGGGGCGGGTGAAGGCCGGCGGAATCATGGACGAAATCGAGGAAATGGCCGCCGAAAAGAAGCGGGCGGAAACGGCGCAAGAGCCCGCCGGAAGCCGCGTCGACCCATTGTACCAGGGGAAGACGTTTCCGAACCTGCCCGACAAAAAGGAGATCGGCCCCAGTTTCTCCAGGCCGAGCCAGCAGCCGGTCTCTCTGGCCGACGGCGGGCTCCTGCAACCGGGCGGACTGGCACTCGCGCGCGGCAAGGTCGGCGAACTCGGCAGCGAGCATATCAAGGCGGTACCGGGAGGGCTTGAGGTGGACTGCTATCCGGTCCGGATCGAGGCCGTGCGGGAGGGCCAGCCGGGCCGCAAGATCGCGTTTACCCCCGAATTGCAGTGGGAGAATCGCGACCTGCTGACCGATGCGCGGGCGGACTATAGCCCGGCCCTGCCCACGGGCGCCCCATCGGCCCTTCTCGACGCCAAGGGACGCCCCCGGGTTTTCTTCGAGTTAACTCTGTACCTGCTGCCCACGAAGCACCTCGCGGGGGAATCCCAGCCCTATCGCCTGAATGGGGAGGCTTTCCACCTTGGCAAGGAGGGCGTGTCCTTGGCGGGCGGGAAAGGCCGTCTGGTCAAGACAGGTCCGTTTTCGCTTCAATGGGTCGTTCCGGCCCCTGCCACAAACGGGGTAGAGACCGCTGGGGCGCCCTGGGTCATCGCCGCCCGCGATGGGCAGTTGAGATTAAGCCCGTCGCCGCGCCTTCCGGGGCGGATCATTCCGGCCGCGTGGGAAGTCCGGATCGGCGCCTTCCCGTCCTTGTCCGGGGAGGAGTCGGTGCGCCCGGTGAAATCGGAGCCCGATGGAAACTGGAGTCTCGACGTCGCGGACCTGCCGGCCGGGTTGTACCGGGTGCGTGTGCCCGACTTTTTCCCGGAGGCCGGCAACCCGCCGTTGTTTGCGGTCATATCACCGAAAAGGGTACAAGGGTCGGTCAGCCTCTTCACGTACCACAACCGGTGCGATTACCGGCAGGGTGAAATGATCGAGGTTACCGCCGCCCTGCGCGCGGTGGAGCCGGTTGAGGACCGGGCGGTCGAGCTGGTTCTGCGCGACGAAGCCGGCGCGGAAAACGTCATCGGCCGGCTGTTTTTCTCGGCGCCGAAGGGCGGCTCGGATTCCCGGATGATCTCCATTCCGGCGGGGCAGATTCAGCCGGGCCGTTATCTTCTCGGGGTCAAGGCTGACGGCAGCCTGATCGGACACCGCATCCTGCTGCAGATTTTCCCGAAGGAACTGCGCACCACGTGGGAAGGGTTTTCCACGCGCATCTGCGAAACCGGGCCGTTTCGTACCACCGAAGGGCTGTGCAGTTACCGGACTTTGCGGGACGGGCCCGTACATTCCCTGCGCCCGGGAGCGGAGACCGATTTCTACACGGGTCAGGCCGTTCTTTCGACGAGCGCCCTGGCATCCTGCCGCCAGGATCCGCTGTTCCCGGTGGAGGAGGCCGCGGCCGGTTACGATGAGAACGAGAAGGAGATGGCGGCCGCCATGCGGTTCGGCGTCCAGCACTTGCCCGAGGGGGCCTGGGGCATGGACGGCCAGACGGCGAGCTGGAATCCCAAGCACAGCTATGGCGAATCCCTCGACTGGATGCGGCGGATGTACGCCCAGCGCACCCAGATTTTCCGCGAGTTCGCCAGTTTCGGCGGGTTTTTCCTCAACTGGTATCCCTCACTGGGCCCGCATTATGAAAGCCATCCGCCGGCCGCCGGCTTCGCCGACTACCAGCAGGCTGCCCTGCAGAAGGCCGTGCAGGAGGCGCAGGGCCCGATTCCCGCGGGGTGGGGTTGGAAAAAGGAGAACGGCTTGTTTTTCACGAAGGCTGACGGATCGATCGTGAAGGAGGGGGACGTTCTCAAGGAAGGGGCGAGCCACCCGTTCTTCTACTCGCTTGAGATGCAGGCCCTGATGGAGTGGAAGCTGCGCGGCCAGCGGCGGCGGACGCAGGCGTTCGCGCAGGCCTATGACGCCTGGACGGAAGTCAGCCGGACGCTCGGTCAGTGGGATTATCTTTCCTTTGTCCCGGTCGGCTGGTTCCGCGGGCCGGACTATTATCCGCCGCTTTACTTCGCCTCGCTGCCCCGGGCCGGCATCCATGCCTACACCGACTGGCAGGTCGACCCGTTCATGGAACTGTTCGGCATCGACTACTACGGCGCGGGCAGCGGCAAGCCGCCCTGGGTGCAGATGATGTCCGGAAACCGGAGCATGCAGATCCGGCAGACTTTTCTCAGCGCCGCCCGCGGGGCGTGGGGCGTCGGATGTGACACCGGGTCGGCGTTACCCCAGGGTCGCGACGGGGAGGACGCCCGGCAGGTTGCCGGGCTGATGCAGAGCTACGGGCCCTGGTTCATGGGCATGAAGCCGGTTTCCGAGGTTGCCATTGTCCGCTCGTTCCGCCAGGAAGCCGCCGATGCGGGCGCGTTCCGGGATTCGGGCGGCCGAAACGGCATGATCTGGTTCCAGGGGCTGCAAGGCGAACTCTGGATGCTCTATTACAACCTGCTCCGCTCCGGCTATCCCGCCGCGTTTATAACGGAGGAGGAGATCGCCGCAGGCGGCCTGTCCCGGTACAAGGCCGTTTTCCTTCACCGGCAGCGGCTGCTGATGCCGCCTGAAATGATGAAAAAATTCCAGGAGTATACCGATGCGGGCGGGAAGGTGTTCAAGGATGCGACGACCGCCGCCCCGTATCCGGGCGAGGTGGTCGATCTGTCCGCCGATGCGAGCATCAAGCCCGATGTCGGGTCAAGTTCGCACATAATCGGGGCGCGTTACCTCTGGATGCTCCAGAACTATCTCACGCGCAAGCCCCGCCTGGATGCCGTCCTGGCACGGTTGCCAAAGCCCAGGGTCAGATCGGACCATTACCACATCGTCCATGCCGAAATGACGGGGCAGGAGGTGTCCGCCGTCTTTGTGATCAACGATACGATGGCCCCGGCCGCCGTCCATACGGCGGAAAACTGGTTCATCCAAGGCAAGACGCTTGCACGCAAAAGTGCCCTGTTCCTGGATAAGCCCTATTTTGTATATGACGTGACAGAGAGCTGCACGGGTCAGGAGACCCGTGCCACTCGGGAGCAAGGAAGTGGCACGGGTCTCCTGACCCGTGCGCCTGCCGAAGACCTTGCAAAAGGAAGTGGCACGGGTCTCCTGACCCGTGCGCCCGCCGAATCCAATCAAGCCCGTGCCACGGAAGAG
>JBIIYJ010000382.1:0-4738 GCA_044346855.1 Kiritimatiellia bacterium | reverse complement strand
GCCATCGAACCCCGCCAGCCCGACCTGGCCGCCCGGCTGCGCCCGCTCGTCGAAGGCTACGAATACGACCGCCTGCACCGGCTTCTCGAATCAACAAGGACGTCGCCATGAGTTCGCCCGACAGCCCGCCCACCATCATGATCATCGATGACGAGCCCGAAAACCTGAACGTGCTGGGAGCCCTGCTGCTGCAGAACAACTGGAACGTGCGGGCCTTTCCCTGCGGCGAAATGGCCCTGGCCGCGCTTGAAAGCGAGAAGCCCGACCTGATCCTCCTCGACATCCAGATGCCGGACATGAACGGCTATGAGGTCTGCCGCCGCTTGAAGGAGAACACGGACCTCTGCGGTATTCCCGTCATTTTCCTGAGCGCGTATTCCGAAACGGGCGACAAGGTGCGGGCGTTCGAAGATGGAGGCGCGGACTACATCACCAAACCCTTCTCCGCGGTGGAGGTGCTGGCCCGGACGCTCACCCACCTGCGGCTGCGCCGGCACCAGGTCCACCTCGAAGAGCTCGTCTCCCTCCGCGTCCGGGAACTGGAGGAGGCGAATCGCCGGCTCAGGCTCTGGGATGAGGCCAAGACGCAATGGCTCAATACGCTTTCCCATGAGATGAGAACCCCGCTTGTCGCCATTTTCGCCATCACGGAAGTCCTGCTCATGAACGCGACCGACGACCCGGACCACGCCGACTTCTCCCGGGCTTTCGAAGTCTCGCGGGAGCGCATCGAGAAGCTGATCGACGACGCGCTCACCTTGTCGGCGCTGGACATTTCAGCGAATCCCGTCGAAACCGCGCCCGTCCAACTGGGCGTCGCCGTCGAACGCGCCCTCAAAACCGTCCTGGCGCAGTCGCCCGGGCTGCCCGTTGCGCCCTCCCTGCACAACCTGGAGGGCGCCATCGTCAGGGGGGATCCGAACCTGCTGAACCGCGCCCTGGTCGATCTGCTCCTGACCGCCGCCCAATGCGTGGCGGCGGGGAACCGGCTCCGGCTCGAAGGCTCGGCCGCGGACGGGACGGCCCGGCTGGCCATCGCCATCGGGGGGAAGACGCTCCCGGCGGAGGCGCTGGAAACCTTTTTTGAAGTGGGCGGCCAGCGCATCCTGCTCAAAAGCGGGGGCGATTTCGGCCTTGGCGCCGCCCTGTCCAGCCGCATCTTCCGCCTCTTCGGCGGCACTGTTTCCGTCTCCAACCACCCCGAAAAGGGACTGCTCCTTGAGCTGAGCCTTCCCGTCCAGCAACCTCTCTCTTCAACCGGAGTCCGTTTAACATGAAATCAGCCCCCCCGACGAGGGAAACCGTTGTCATCGCCGACGACAAGCCCGAAAGCCTGAACATCCTGAATGTCGCGCTCACGCGGGCCGGCTACGATGTGTCCGTGTTCCCGCGCGGGGAACTCGCCCTGGCCGCGATGCGCAGCGAGCCGCCCGACCTCGCGCTGCTGGACATCCGGATGCCCGGTCTGGACGGCTACGAGCTGTGCCGCCGCCTCAAGGCGAACGAACGGCTCCGGACCGTTCCCATCCTGTTCATCAGCGCGCTGGCGGAGACGGAGGAGATCGCCAAGGCGTTCGCCTGCGGCGGGGTGGACTACATCACCAAGCCGTTCCGCGAGGCGGAAGTGCTGGCCCGGGTCCGCACCCATATCGCGCTGAGAAAGGCCTCCGACCAGCTGACCGCGCAGAACACCCATCTCCACAACCTCGAGCGGCACCGCGACACGCTGGTGCACATGCTCGTGCACGACATGAGGAGCCCCCTGTTCGCCATCGACGGCCATCTCAAGCTGATCGAATCCTCGTCCGCCGACAAGCTCGACCCGGGCGACCGCGACTCCCTGCGCGCGGCCCTTTTCGGCACGCGGCTCCTGAACCGGCTGGTCAGCGAGATGATCGACGTCAGCCGGATGGAAACGGACTCCATTCCCCTGCACCGCACGGCCGTCCCGGTGCGCGAGGTGTTCCGCTCCGCGCTCGACTGGGTGATCAGCCCCCTGATCCCCCAGCCCATCGGAGAGCGCATCGACGACGCCTGCCCACCGGCTTTCTGCGACGCGAACCTGACCGGTCGGATCGTCTCGAATCTCCTCGCGAACGCGCTCAAATACTCGCCGCCCGGCTGCCCCGTCGTCCTCGGGGCAAAACCCCACCGGGCGGGCGTCTTCATCTGGGTAAGGGACCGCGGCCCCGGAATCCACCCGCAGCACCATGACCGCATCTTCGAGAAATTCGGCGTCATTGGCAGACCGCCCGGTCACCCGTCCCCGTCAACCGGACTTGGCCTGACCTTCTGCAAGCTCGCGGTGGAAGCCCAGGGGGGGGAAATCGGGGTCGTCAGCGAGCCCGGCAAAGGCAGCACATTCTGGTTCACCCTGCCGGCAGGTGAGAAGAATAGCGGATAGCTGATAGCTAATAGCGAAATCAGTGATCGGTGAACAGTGATCAGTTCGCACTCGCCACCCGCTCGATCACGACTCGTGACGTTTCCGCCGTAGCCTTGGCGAAGGGGGAACCGTTGAACCTTGAACCGCTGAACCGCTGAACCCTGAACCGCTGAACCCTGAACCGCTGAACCCTGAACCGTTGAACCTCTTCGCCCCGAACCCTCGTCCTAAAGCCCGAAGAAGCTCTTTTTCTTGCCGCGGAAATAGATCCGGCCGGGCTGGAGCGACACCTCTGTGGACCCGCGTTTGCGGGTCACCACGTCGCTGAACGGGACGCCCTCCCCCAGGCTGCCTGGGTCCAGGGGCTTCCAGGGGAACACCACCTCGTTGCCCAGCGAATCGCCCCACACCGTCCCCGCCTCGTCCTCCAGGAGCTTCATCGTGCCCATGTAGGGCTCCACCCGGGCGTAGCCCTCCAGCAGGGGCGCCAGGCGCTCCGGATCCCACCAGTCGGGGAACGCGGACTTGTCGGGAAACCGGTTGACCTCCACGCCCACCTGGTAGATAAGCCGGCAGGACAGGCCCCGGTGATAGGCGGCCAGGACGTCGAGGCCCCGTTCCTTCACCTGCCCCGGGTCCAGGTCGGCCGTCTCCACGTCCTGGTACATCATCTCCTGGCCGTGGATGAAATCATAGGCCGTGCCCGCCATGGGTGTTCCGAATATCCCGCCGGCGTCCACGTAGTACAGCAGCCCGAGCGCCTCCTGGAAATGGCGCTGGATCGACCGCTCCGCCTCGTTCATCGAGAAGACGGAGGAGCCCTTGACGTCGTGCTGGTAATGCAGCGTGTCCGAGGCCATGTTGAAGTGGCTGTCGCGGTAGACGCCGCTGATGCCGCACGCCTTGAGCCGGCGGAAACGCTCGAACAGGTACTCCTGGTACGCCTTGTTGCGCTGGTTGACCGCGAAAAGGACGTGGCCGTACTGGTTGCGGTCGCACTGGCCCGAGGGATCGCGGGCGAACAGGTCCGGGATCATCTTCTCCAGCGGGCTGAACGAGGAGAAATGCGAGCCGCACCACATGTAGGCGTCGATCTCCAGCTCGATGGCCTTCGCCATCGCCTTCTTCAGCCCCTCCCAGCCGCCGTAGCAGTCCGCAATCTCCAGCTCGATGGGACAGCACATGTTGCCGATGAAGTTGTACTGGCTCCGGTCATTCTTGAACCGCGGGGCGATGTCCGTCTCGTTGCTCCGCCACAGGGGCATCAGGTACGCGCGGTGGATGTGCCACTCGTAAAGCTGCTTCCACACGGCCGGCAGGTTCGCCAGCCGCGCGACCTCCCAGGTCTCCACGTGGGCGGACGGCCGCGGAATATCGAACCGCAGGATGCCCGCATGCGTGCGGAGCTTGCCCTGCACCTCCTGCCGAAGCGCCAGGAAATGATTGTGCACCCCCGTCTCCCCCGCCGGCCGCTTCGCCGCCAGGATCTGCCGCTCGGGCGTGATGACGGTGTCCGTGAGATCGAAGCAGAACTGGTGGAAATGCAGCAGCTTGCCGTCCCCCGCGTCCTTGTGGAACAGCGACCGCACGTGCGAGGGCCGCTCGTTCACCGTGAGCAGGGCGTCGCTCGCGTCGTACTGGAACGTGAACCCCTGGAGCTGGTCGTAGAGCGGAAGATGCTGGAACAGGTACGGGTTCGATATGCCCGGCACCGTCCAGCCCGAGTCGTAGGCCGACTCGCGCGTCAGCCGCTGCACGGGCGGCCCGAAAAAGTTGCGCATCAGGAACGTGTTGCCCGCCGCCTCGCCCCCCAGCTCCCAGGTCGCGCGGTCCTCGAGCTGGAAAATCCTGAACCCCCGGGCCGTGTACCGGAACCCGTAGGAAAAGCCCTCGTAGGCCACCCCGTCGATCGTCTCGGTCGCCGCCCGCACCACCCAGTCCAGCCTCGCCCCCTCCCCCGACACCGACTCGCCCCACGCCGCCGTGCTGATGCGCGGATGCATCGCGGAATCGGAAAAAGCCATCCGCGGCGCCACCCGGAAATGCGGAACCGTCCGGATGATCACCGAACCGCCCGAGATCTCCTTGACCTCCAGGAACTCCAGCCGGTCCAGCATCAGTCCGTCCGCCGTCCCGAAAAAAGGAAAAATCGGCTGATCCGGCGACCGCAGCGCCTTCCCGCGCCAGACCACGTCCCGCATGCCGCGAAAACAACCGTCCCGGATGTCCAGGCTGATTTCGATGCCCACCGCAGGAAATCGTATGACCTGACTCATAACCCCAATCCACCCATTTCTGTGTCAATTTTGAGAAAAACAGAAGCCGCCCCGCCCGCCATCGGGACTGCTTAAC
>JBIIYJ010000112.1:0-15346 GCA_044346855.1 Kiritimatiellia bacterium | reverse complement strand
AGCCGTCCGTGCCGTAGATCTCGATGCAGGAATGCGTGTGGGCCACCACGTCGAAGCTCGTCACGATGGTGCCGATGGCGCCGTTCGCGAAGTCCACCACGCCCGCCAGGTGGGTCGGGGTGTTGACCTTGATGACCGTGCCGTTCTTGGGCTGGCTGGTGATCACGCGCTCGGGGAAGGTGACGCGGGCCGAGCCGGAGATGCGGCGGATGGGGCCGATCAGGTTGACCAGGGCCGTGAGGTAGTAGGGGCCCATGTCGAACATGGGGCCGCCGCCGGGCTGGTAGTAGAAGTCGGGATCCGGATGCCAGCCCTCGTGGCCGCGGCACATCATGAAGGCCGTGGCGGCCACGGGCTTGCCGATCCAGCCGTCGTCGATCAGCTTGCGGCAGGTCTGGATGCCGGCGCCCAGGAAGGTGTCGGGCGCGCAGCCGATGCGGACTTTCTTCTCGGCCGCCAGCTTCAGCATGGCCGCGGCCTGGTCGCGGGTCACGGCGAGTGGCTTTTCGTTGTAGACGCTCTTGCCGGCCTTGAGCACCTGCATCGCCACCTCGGCGTGGGCCTTGGGGATTGTCAGGTTGACGACGATGCCGATCTCGGGGTCGGCCAGGAGCTGCTTGACCGAGCAGGCGCGGGCGATGCCGAACTCCGTGGCGCGCCCCTTGGCCCGCGGGAGCAGCAGGTCGGCCACGGCAACCAGGTCCGTGGCTGCCATTTTCTTAAGCGTCTTGCAGTAAATGCCTGAAATGTTCCCACACCCGATAATGCCGACCTTCGTCTTTTTCATGCGCGCTCCTTTGGCTAAAACCGCAACATTACCCCATTTGAGGTCGTGAGCGCAAGACCGCGAAATCAGGTCATTTTCGTTTGCACGGCATCTCCCCAACCGGTAGAATAACAGCTTCTATCAACATGCCGCGGGCGGGCCCGAAGGACCGGCTCCCGCGGCGAGGAACCCTTTATGCAGACACCCCGGCTTTTCCGGATCGTCCGAAAGCTCCAGGATTCATTGCGCCGCTTCCCGGCGGGACCGTTCTCCCTTGCGTTGGCGTCGGCTGCCGTTTCGCTCTCGGCCGCGGCGGCCGCCGAGCCGGGCGGGGTGTTCGAGCTTCCCCTGCAGGTCCCCGCGGGAATCCGCGGAACGGTTTCCAGCGCGGCCGCGCCGGCGGACTCCTGGACCTCGGTCTATTTTGTGGCCGAGCTGCCGGCGTCCACCCTGGCCGGCTCCCAAACGGCCCATCGGGTCACCGTACCGGCCGGCACCCGCTGGCTGTCCGACGGGCCGGCCGGCGGCTCGCTGGTCCTGACCACCGCCTATCAGAGGATCGTCCTGCCGGCCTCGCCCGAGCTCGAGTTCGCGGGCGGCGGGACCAGCGCCGCCTTCACCGTGGCGGGCTGGGCCTGGATGAAGGACGCCACCTGGTTCACCCTCGCGAGCAAGGGGGACGGGCGGGAATGGCTCTTCGGCTTCGATCGCCTGGACCGGCTGGGCCTGACCCTTTCGAGCGGCGACGACCGGCGGCGCTGGAGCCGGCTGTCGGCCCCCCTGACCGCGGACGAGGGCGCCTGGCGCCATTATGCCGCGGTGGTGGAGGAGGCCGGCGCCGCCCCGCGCGTGACGCTGTACCGGGACGGCGAGCCGCTGGTCCAGGGCGCGGTGGAAGAGCGGGGCGACGGGTTCGAGGGGCTCCGGAGCCGGCAGGAATCGATCGCCCTCGGCAGCGGCCCCGCCATGCGCGCCCGCGGCAAGGGCCTGCTGGGGGGGCTGGAGATCCGGAACCGGGCGCTCGACGCGGCCGCCGTTAAGGCGCTTTATGCGCGGGGGAAGGCCCTGCTCGAGGCGCCCCGGACGGAGATGGCGGACCTGGAGGCGGTCTTTCCGGGCGACCGCGAAACCGAGCTGTGGAGCCGCGTCCCGTGGCACCAGGCCGAGGCGCTGCGGTTCACGGTGGCCCTGCCGGCCGGCGCGCCGACCAATTGCGAGGTGCTGGCGTTCGTGAAGGACTGGGACTACCTGTGGTACCAGCATCTGTCGCCCGGCTGCCTGGTCCCCGGCGTCGCCACCCAGGTGGTCGTGTCGATGACCGCCGAATCCGAAGCCTGGGCGCCCGTGGGCCACGATTTCCGCTGGAACGGCCGGACCCTGGCCGAGCCGCGCAGCATCGGGATCCGGGTCTTCTGCAAGGACTCGGCGTGGACGGGCCGGGTCGTCATCGCCTCGCCCGCGATCCTCCTCAAGCCCGCGGTGCCGCCGCCCCCGACCATCCGGGACGTGCGGCCGGAGGCGGCCAGGGTTCCGAAGGACGGGAAATTCGAGGTGTCCTTCCGGATTCCCGACCGGCACCTGGATCCGTTCGACACGAACGTGGTGCGGGTGACGGCGCAGTTCACGGCGCCCGACGGCACGGTGGCGGAGGTGGAGGGCTTTTACGCCAACGACTTCTACCGCGAGGAGACGCCGGTGGGCGAGCGGATCACGCCCCAGGGGGTGCCGCTGTGGCGGGTGCGTTACGCGCCGCGCCAGGAAGGCGGGTACGTCTACACGCTGAAGGTGCGGGACGCAGGCGGCGAGGCCTCGTGGGGCCCCGCCCGGTTCACGGCCGGCCCGGCGGAGTCCAAAGGCTTCATCCGGGTGTCCGACCGGGACCCGCGCTTTTTCGAGTTTACCGACGGAAGCTACTACTTCCCGATCGGGCACAACATCCGCTCGCCGTTCGACACCCGGCATGACGCGGCCTTCCCGTGGAAACAGCGCTTCGACGAGGGCACGTCCGTCTACCGGCGCTACTTCAAGGCCATGGCGGAGAACGGCGAGCAGTTTTCCGAGGTGTGGTTCTCGCCCTGGTCGCTGGGGCTCGAGTGGGACGAGCGCTGGCCGGGCTATCACGGGGTGGGGCAGTACAACATGCGCCACGCCTGGGAGATGGACCGCGTCATGGACGAGGCCGCGGCCCGCGGGATCCACCTGAACATGGTGATCCACAACCACGGCAAGTTCAGCACGTTCGAGGATCAGGAGTTCGGCGACAACCCGTTCAACGCCGACAACGGCGGCTACCTGCAGTCGCCCAACGCCTATTTCACCGATCCCCGCGCCCTGGAGGCGTTCCGTAAGCTCATGCGCTACACGGTGGCCCGCTGGGGCTACAGCCGGCACGTGATGGCCTGGCAGCTGTGGAGCGAGCTGGACCTGGTGGGCGCGGAGCGGAACTTCTACCGCCGGCCGGAGGTCGTGGAGTGGCACCGGATGATGGGGCGGTACATCAAGGAGATCGATCCCAACCGCCACCTGGTGGCGACCCACGTGTGCGGCGATTTCAACCACCAGAACGTGGAGATCATCTCGAAGCCGGAGATGGACCACTGCGCCGTGGACGCCTACCACGGCAGCCCCGACCCCGTGTTCATCGTGTCGCTGATGAAGGCGACGGCGCAGTTCAACAATCCGTTCCTGAAACCGGTCCAGATCACGGAGTTCGGCGGCCAGTGGAGCGCCTCCAGCATGGCCCACCTGAAGGCCACGCTGCATGCCGCCCTCTGGAGCTCGGTCGGCGTGCCGTTGGCGGGCGCCCCCATGCTGTGGTGGTGGATGGCCATCGACGAGGAGAACCTCTACCCCGCCTTCCGCGGCGTGGCCGCGTTCATGAAGGACGTGGACCGGCGCGACCCCGCGCTGCTGCCCGTGGACCCGGCTTTCTACGGCGACGGCGCGCCTGTCGGCGAGCTGGTCTGGGCCTGCCTGCGGAGCCCGGGCCTGGTCCTGGGCTGGGTCGGCCGGGGGCCCGAGTTCGAGGAGGCCGACCTGGCCGGGCCGCCGCGGGTTTCGGGGCTGCAGGCCGAGCTGGGCGGTTTGTCGAACGGGGTGTTCAAGGTCGAATATTGGGACACGACGCGGGGCGTTCCCGTCCAGCGGGTTTCGGTGGCGTCCACGAACGGCGTCCTGAGACTGACGCTGCCGCCGTTCGTCCGGGACGCCGCCTTCAAGGCGCAGCTGGCCGTTCCCTAGCAGCCCGTGCGCGAAGCAGGGTGGCCCGGGCCCTCCGGGCACGGGACCCTGTCCGGCCCCCATGGTCGGCCGTTTTCCGATGCGATCGGGTCGGCCGTTACGGCGTGATGAGGTCGATCGGATGGCCGTCGCGCTTCCGGTAAATGAGGAAGTCCGAGTCGAGCGTGCAGATGGGGTAACCGGTCATTTCGGCCATGCGAACCAGGCATGAATCGGCAAGCGACATCGGCACAGTCTGGTATTTCGCCTGCATTTTTGCAATGGCCTGGATCTCTTCGTTCAGCCTGAAGTCCAGCCGCAGCGCTCCCCGGGCCGCCAAGTGCAGCAGCTTCGCTTGCGCCGCGGGCAGGCGCCTGAGAAGAAACAGGCATTCCGTCAGGACGGCCTCGCAGGTCAGGAAAGGCGCCTGGAACGTCTGGAATTGCTCGCACGCCCAGGCGTGGTGCTGTTCGGCGCGGTCCATGAAGGCCACAAGGGGGCCCGTATCCAGGATGACGCCCTTATTCACGGCCGAAATTTTTCATATGCTTGGGATTCGTGGCCAGATCGGTTGTTCCGGAATCGACGCAGCCGCGCGCTTCCTTCATGACCTCGTAGGCGGACGGTTCTTCCTTGGCCTGGGCGGGAAAACCGGAGCGAAGGACCAAGGTCAGTCCTTCCGCCACCAGGTCCTTGAGCTTCCGGCCTTCCAGCGCAGCCTTGGCCTTGGCCTGGCGGTAAAGCGGGGTCGGAATATCGAGTGTGGTTTTCATAAATACCATATTCCCATATTCCCATATTTTAGTCAACCAGGGCCTATCTCGTGAATGGCTCTTCGTCCTAATCCTAATCTAGATTACGATTAAGATTGGACAGGGCAAGGCGGGAGCCGATAAACTGGAAGGCAACTTTACAATGGCCGCATGCGAGGGGGATGGCTATGGATATTGTCTGGTTGAATCGGGACGAGATGATCAGCCCCGTGAGCGGCTTCCTGGTCCGGTGGGGCCGGTTCACCGCGCTTTGCTACCGCACCACGGCCGAATACCGCGACCTGCTGGCGAAGCCGGCCGAGGAGTCCGCGCCCGTCTTCCGCAAGATCGCGCTCGGCTGCCTGAAAACCGGCCACTACTCAGGCTGCCGCCACCTGCATTTCGAGTTCAGCGTCACCGGCGTCTCCCGCTCCGCCACGCACCAGCTGGTGCGGCACGAGCGCTTCGCCCCGGTCAACCAGCAGTCGAGCCGGTATGTCGACATGACGGGCGCCGGCTACGTGGTGCCCGAACTGATCGCCCGCAACCCCGAGGCCGCCGCCGACTACCAGGCCTGCCTGGACCAGGCCCGCAGCGCCTACGAGAAACTGCGCCGGACGCTGAAGGCCAGCGGACTGACGAACGAGCAGGTCAATGAAACGGCCCGCATGGCGCTGCCCCAGGCCCTGATGACCGCCATCAACCTGGCCCCCACGTTCGAGTCGCTCGTCAACATGTCCCACAAGCGCATGTGCACCCGGGCCGAATGGGAAATCCGCGAGGTGGTGACCCGCTTCGCCCGGCTGGCCGGGGAGGGTATCCCGGAACTCGCCAAGCACTTCGGCCCGCCCTGCAAATTCGGGGCGTGCAAGGAGGCCAGGCCCTGCGGCAAGGTGTAGGGCGGCGGCAAGACGGGAGCAGCCGGGGTGGCCGTCTCCATGCTGAACTGCCTGGAGTCGGCGGTCCTCCGCCGTGAGCGCCTGACGAGCGGACTTCCGCGCGAAGCTGGTGGCCCGGGCGCTCCGCGCACGGGAAACGTTCCGGCGAAGGGAACAACTCGCTGATGTTGAAACCGTGTCTTCCGTTCGCCGTGTTCCACCGTGGAAAGTCTTCTCGGCGACCTACGGGGACGCCGCCTGATCCAGGGTTTGCATCTGTTCGGCCGTAAGCCGTACCGCCGAGGCGCTGAGGCAGTCCTCGAGTTGCTCGAGCGTATGGCTGCCGACGATGGGGAACGTCGCGAAGGGCTGGGACAGCAGGTAGCCCAGCACGATCTGCGTCAGCGTCAGGCCGGTCTCGGCGGCGATCGCCCGGGCGGCCTGGAACCGCCGCTCGTTGGCCTCGGTGGCAAACGACCCCGGGACCGGCGCGCCGGCCTTGTCTCTTTTCTGAAACCACCCGCCGGCCTGCGACGAGAAGGGGACCGCCGCCAGGCCGGTCTCGCGGTGGAAGGCGTGCATCGCGCGGTCCATCGCCACCATGGTGGGGTCGCCCCCCGCCTTCGGGTCCGGCACGGCCAGGCTCCACTTCATCTGGTTCGCCACGAAACCGGGCTGCCGCTGGCCCCGCGCGTATGCCTGCGCTTCGCGGATCCGCGGCAGCGTCCAGTTGGAGCAGCCGAAATAGCGGATCCGCCCGGCCTGGACCTGGTCCGCCAGCGTGTCCATGATGTCCGCCACGGGCCGGGCGACATCGTCCCGGTGCAGCCAGTAGAGATCGATCCGGTCGGTTTGCAGGAAGGCCAGGCTGTCGGCCAGGTCGGCCTCGATCTCGGCCCGGGCCAGGCGCGACCGCCTCGTGGCCAGGTCCAGGTGCGCGCCCTTGGTGGCCAGCACGAGCCGGTCCCGGTTGTTCCGCTTTTTAATCCAGCGGCCGAGCGTCTTCTCGCTGCTGCTTTTCTCGCCTGGCAGCCAGTCGGCGTAGACCTTCGCGGTGTCCAGGAAGTTGCCGCCCCGCTCCAGGCAGGCGTCCAGCAGCGCGTACGAGTCGGCCTCGGAAACGGTCTTGCCGAACAGCGCCGTGCCAAGGCAGATGGGGGAGGCGTCAAGCGTGGTGTCGGGGATGAGTGGCATGGCAGTTTCCAGTAATCAGTGACCAGTGACCGGTGATCGGTGACCAGTGATCGTTGTGTTTCGCTATTCGCTATTTCTTCTTGTTCCGCTATTAGCTATCAGCTATCAGCTATTCTTCATGAAAGCCAGGTAGTTTTCGAAAAGGCGCGGGGGCGGATCGGGATCGAAGGGCCCCGCGGTGGGCGAGAGGATGAAGCGGCGGCCGTTGACCTCCTCCAGCACGGCGCGGACGGCCCGGGCCATGTCCTGCGTGGACGAGGAGCGGAATTCGTCGTACTGGATGTTGCCGATCAGCGTGATGCGGTCGCCGACGATGTCGTACGCCTGCGACAGGGTGCAGTTCCCCACGGGCGGCGACTCGATGGTGTGGAGGCCGTCCGGGGCCATCTCAACGAAGTCGGGCAGCACCTCGCGGATCTGGCCGTGGTAATGCTGGATGACCTTCTTCCCGTACGAATGGATCAGGGCGATCAGCTCCTTCTCGAACGGGACCAGCCAGCGGCGGAAGGTCTCGAGCCCGAGCAGGGGCGGGGAGGCCAGCTCGCTTCCGACCAGGAAATAGACGTCGGCCAGGTCGTGCTCCAGCGCGTAGCGGTAAATGATGCGGAGCCGCGCCATGAAGCGCTGGAGCAGGTCCTCGACGAGGTCGGGGCAGGTCAGCGACCAGATGGCGTAGGACTCGAGGTTGGACTGGAAATAGAGCGGGTTGACCGGCGACCCGAGGTCCAGCATCATGGCGCCTTCGTCGGCCGGGAATTCCGCGCGCTCGCGCAGGCAGGCCGGCAGCTGGCGGTCCAGGAGGGGGATGATCCGCGCCGGGTCCGCCTCCACCGGGAGCCCGCAGTAGAACGCCAGGTCGTCGTCGTCGTCGAGCAGCTTCTTGCCGGCGGCGGAGACGATCGACCGGCCCTTGTATTCCAGCCGCTGCCCCGGGCCCCGGCCCGGGATCTCCTCCCGCGTCGAGACGACGCCGGCCTCGTGAAGGGGGGCGTTCAGGTGGCGGCGGTTGAGCAGGATGACCCCCCGCTCCCGGGAGGCGTCGAATACCGTTTTGTACCCAGGATGGGTTCGAACGTCGACATAGTAGGAGACCGGATGAAAAGGGAACAGCAGCCAGACCGGGGTTTTGTCCGTCGGCCGGCCCTCCAGCGCGGCCATCAGGCGCTCGCGGGGGGTCATGGGGGTCATTTCGAAGCCTCCGCGGGCTTGGGCTGGAGCTCCGCCACGCGCTGGCGGAGGGCGGCCAGCTCGGCCTGGTCGGCGCCCGATTTGGCCTGGAGGGCCTGGAGCGCCTGGTCGGCCGAGGTCTTGGCCGCCGTCAGCTCCTGGACCGACCGCTTGGCGGCGTCGAGCTCGCTGCGCACGTTGGCCAGCTCCTGGTCGCGCGTCGCGATCCGGGCAGCCTTGTCGGCGTCCGCGCCCTTCAGCCGCGCGATCTCGTTGCTGGCGGCGGCGTGGGCGGCCTGCAGGGTCCTCAGCGCGCCGTCGGCCTGGTTCCGGGCCGCCTGGAGCTCCTGGTGCTGGGTCCGAAGCGCGGCGAGCTGGGTTTCGAAGCCGACGCTGTCGGACGACAGCCGCGCGATTTCGCCGCGCAGCTTTTCGTGCTGCCGGTTCTGCGCGTCGATCCGCTCGGCGGCGAGGAGTGAGGTGGCGTTGGTGGCCTCGGCCAGCCGGGCAGCGGCGGCCTCCAGCTCCGTCTGGAGGGCGGCCTGCGTCTGGACGGCGGCCTCCAGCTTCTCTTCCCGGGCGGCGGCCGCGCCGGCGAGCGTCCGGTTTTCCTTCTGCAGCACGCGGGTGTTTTGCTGGATGCGGACGAGGGCCGCCACGAGGCTGCCGCCGATCAGCAGCATCACGAGAATGCGGAAAAGGGTGCGGGTCACAGGTCGTCCTCCCGGGGTTTGTCCACCAGCTCGAACAGGCGCCACCGCCCCCAGTTGCCGGTGAAGAGCGTGTTGGCGAAGCCCGCGGCGTAGATGCCGGGGAATTTCCGGTGGATGCTCTCGGTCGCCCCGCGGCCCTCGGGCCGGGGGATGAGCAGGAACAGCGTCCGGCCTTTGTATTCCCGGGCCGCGCGGGCGAAGTCGAAGTCGAGCTCGCGCAGGAACATCGGGTCGGCCACGCCGTCGAGAAGGGGAAAGGCCTCGTAGCCGCACACGTAGACGGTGCCGAACGGGGTCTGCGCCTGCACCGTGCCGCGGATGTCCGCCAGCATCTCGCGGCCGTCCTCGCGGAGCGGGGCGAAACCGGCCGGAGCCGGGTTCCAGGCGGCGGGCCGCAGGCCGAGCAGCAGCATAGGCGCCAGGAGCCCGAGGCACGCGAGCGCGTTGCGGGCCGCGGGCAGCCGCTTCGGGACCAGGCCCGCGAGGCGGGCCAGGCAGACCGCGCCCAGGGCTGGCGCGCCGAGCAGGATGACGGGGGCGTCCCAGAGGCAGCCCAGGAGGTCCAGCCCCGCCGCGAGCGCCGCGACCGCGATCGTCAGGAGCGCCAGCGAGACGCCGGCGGACTCCCGCTTCAGCAGGACGGCCGGCAGCAGCAGGGCGGGGGCGGCGAGGGACAGCCACCAGGCCGGGTCGGCCGCGGGAAGGGCGGGCGAGGGGAAGAGCCGGTCGGCCGGGGGCGCGAGGCTGGCAAGGCCGCGCAGGAAGTAGACGGCGTCGCCCATGATCAGCCAGTTGCCCAGGATCCACAGGCCGACGCCGTAGGCCCACGGCAGCAGGCCCAGGATCAGGATCGCCTGGCGCTGGCCCGGCAGGCGCGGCGCGTTCACCTCGTGCAGCAGGACGAAGACAAAGCCCGCGGCGGCCCAGCCGGCCATTTCGAGCCGGGTCAGGCAGAGCAGCGCCGCCGCCAGGCTCATCGCGCTCAGGTGGGTCAGGCGGTCCTCCAGAACCCAGCGCGACCAGGAGGTGGCGCAGAGCAGAAGGAAGCAGGCGACGGCGGTGGCGTCGCCCCCGTCGACGCAGGCGGCGGCGAAGGCCGGATGGGCCGCCAGCCCCAGCGTGACGAGGGCGGCGGGCAGGGCGCCGGCCCAGCGCCACGCGGTCCGCCCCAGGATCGCCAGGGCGGCGAGGCCGAAGAACAGGCTCACGAGCCGGGAGGGCAGCCCGGCCAGCGACTCGGGCAGCAGGTAGACCAGGGGGAGGCGGGCCAGCGTGGGCAGGGGGGCGAACCAGGCGGAGCTGACAAGCCCCTGGCGGCCCTCGGTGGCGCCCGCGATCATGCGCCGGCAGAGCGCCTCGCGCATGACGGAGTCCGGCGCCAGGGGCACGGAGTCGGCCGCCACCAGGGCGGCGACGGCGATTCCGGCCAGCGCGGCGGCCGCAAGCAGGGCGAGGCTAAGCTTTTTTGCCGGCCAGACCATGTTGGGTCTTCTCCCATTTGAAGGGGTTGGTGATGAGCTGCCCGAGCGCGCGCCAGGCGGCGATGCTCATGAAGAACCAGTAGGGCGGCATGAGGAGGGCGAACTTGACGAGGTCGAAATAGCGGCGGCGGTAGCAGCCGAGCGCCCCGGCGTAGACGAAGGCGAAGTTGCCGAGGAAGAGGCAGAAGGAGCCCATCAGGAAGATGGGCGGCGGGAACAGGGCGTCCAGCGCCTGGAAGCGGTGGACGAACCAGAAGGCCGTGAAGGTCCAGAAGACGGGATTGGCGAGCAGGCAGAAGAGCATGCCGCCCACCAGCATCAGGAAATGGAAGGTATTGAGCCAGCCGAGCTCGCGGGCCAGCCGCGCGGGCTGGCGCGTGTGGACGAACCAGGCCTGCATGTAGCCCTTGAACCAGCGGGTCCGCTGCCGGATCCAGAACGCGTAGTCGCCGCAGGCCTCCTCCCACGTCGTCGTGTCGAGCATCCGCGTCTTCCAGCCGCGCCGGCAGATCCGGATGCCCAGGTCGCAGTCCTCCGCCACGTTGTAGGCGTCCCAGCCCAGCAGCTCGCGGAGCGGGGCGGTGCGGAAATGGTTCGACGTGCCGCCCAGCGGGATCACCGCGCGCAGGCTCGAGAGGCCGGGCAGCGAGAGGTCGAACCAGGCGGAATACTCGGCGCTGAAGAAGCGGGTCAGGATGTTCTGCCGGGGATTGTAGAAGTTCAGCTTGGACTGGAGGCAGACGATCTCCGGGCCGCAGCGGCGGAAGCCGGCCACGGCCTTCTTTAGCTGGTCGCTCTCCGGCTGGTCCTCGGCGTCGTAGATGACCAGGAACTCGCCCCGCGCGTAGGCGAGGCCGATGTTGCAGGCCTTCGGCTTGGTGCGGGGCTGCGAGACCGGCACGACGGTGCAGCGGAATTCCGGCGGCAGCTCCACCGCGGCGACCGCCTCGCGGGTCTGGGTGTCGTCCTCCTCGAGCAGCAGCTGGATGTCCAGCTTGTCGCGCGGGTAGTCGAGGCGGCGGAGGAAGCGGACGAGCGAGCCGACCGACTCCGACTCGTGGTAGAGCGGGATCAGGATGGAGAAGACGGGCAGGCTCGCCTCGTCCAGCGCGGCGATTTCCGCGGGCGGGATGCGGATCTCCGAATCGTAGCGGACCGAGCAGTAGATGAGCAGGAGCTTGTAGCAGGAGATCAAAATGTAGAACAGGGTGGCGACGGCCACGAAGAGCTGCCCGGCCGCCAGGGGCTGCCAGAGGCCCAGCAGCGCGAAGAGGGCCAGGCCCGAGGCCATGGCGACGATCTGGTTGCGCCAGAAGGGCCTGACGGCGCTGAGTTCCGGCCGCTGCCGGGCCAGGGCGAGGGGATCAGGGTTCAAGGACGGGTCCTCCTGGCGGCGGCGGGCGCCGAAGCTGGTCTGCAATGCCTTCCGCCGCCAGCCGGCGCCCCTGGACGGAGAGGCAGCCGGGGAGGAGCGGGTCGAACAGGGCGCGTTCCCCCTGCTCGGAGCCGGCGAACAGGCTGAACAGGTCCGCCACCGGCAGGCCGCGGGACTCGGCCACGCGCCGGATGGCGAAGGCGTACAGGCGGGCCTTGTCCGGCCGCTCGGGGAACGGGGGCGGCGTGACCCAGGCCACGCGGTGCCCCGCCTGGAGCAGCAGGTCGCTCAGCACGGCGGCCTGGCGCTCGAAGAGGTCGGGGGCCACGCCGTAGGCGCAATCCTGGCCGCCGAGGGCCAGCAGGATGCGGCAGGGCGTCGACGTGAGCGCCAGGGCCGGCACCTCGTCGAGCTTGAGCAGGGGCTTCCAGACGTCGGCCGGCTGCCGCCAGTCGGCGAGAGGCAGGATGCGGATCGGCAGGCCGGCCGTTTCCGCGAGGAGGGGCAGGAAACCGTCGGGCGTTCCCGAGGGGTCGGGCGCGGCGGGGGCGGTGATGAAGTCGTCGATCAGGACCACGGGCGCGTTGGTGGCGGCGGAAGGTGCGGTCGGGGCGGCGGGGCGGCGCGGCACGACATACACGACCTGCCGGCCCGAATTGTCCAGGAGCCGGTCGACCGCCAGCCGCACCGGCCGGGTTGGAAAGGGGGTCTGCAGGGCGGCCAGGACGCCGTTGGTGAGCACGACGCCCAGGTGGTCGATGGCCCATTCCAGCGTGCCGAACTCCCCTGCGGGGCAGGCGGCCATCCGCGTGATGGTCGGCGAGTGGGACGGGTAGAGGCGTTCGATCCGGGTCTGGACGGTTCCGTCCTGCCGCGTCAGGCGGGCGGTGAGGCGCAGGTCCAGGGAGGCCGGCCAGTTTCCCCGGGTGATGAGGGCCGGCTCCAGCACATCCATGCGGTAGGCGGCCGGCTGCAGGGGGAAGGGCGAGGCTTCCAGCTGGTGCAGCCGGGGAATGGCGTTCTCCCAGGCGACCACATGGGTGAGGGAGGTGGTGAATCCGAGCTCGTCCCCGAGGATGAGGGTGACCGCATGGGGGCCGGCATTGGAAAAGGTGCGGGAGGGGGCGGGGTTGGTGATCACGAGGCCGTCCTCGAAGGACCACGCCTGGTTCAGGGCGTAGGGGAGCCAGTTTTCGCTTCGGTCGGAGAAGGTGACGGGGTAGTAGACGCCCGGCAGATTCCGGAAGGCGTAGGGCTGGTTTGGCGTTGCCTCGAATTGCGGCTGCAGGGTCCGGTCGAGCCGTTCCACCTTGCGCGGCACGGCCAGTGCGGGTCCGGCGAAGGCCGCGGCGGGGATGGGCTGGTAGCCGGCCGCGCCCGGGGGCTGCCACTCCAGCGTGAGGCCGGTCTGCCCGTTGGGCGAGGCGGTCAGGAGGCGCACCGCAACACAGTCGGGCCCGTTGACGATGGCCAGCCCGTTGGTCAGCGCCACGCCGTTGAGGCTGCCCGCCAGGGGTGTGGCGCCCGAGGCTCGGAAGCCGTAGGCGCCTTCGGCCGGGCAGAGGACATAGGTGTGAAGCTGGATGAGGCAGGAGCGCTCGGTGCGGGGAAGGGCGGGGGGGAGCGAGGCCAGGGGGGCCACGTAACCCGGGCGGGGATTGCTTTGCATCATGTAAAGAAGGCGGTCGACCGTGTCGGGCGTCCCGCGAAACCGGGAATTGTTGGGCTGGATCACGGCCGCGAGGGGGAAAACGGGCCGGAGCTCCGGGTTCAGGCCCGTCCGCGGCACGCCGGCCGGCGCGGCGTAGGCCTGGAGCGTCACGGTCCGGTTGTAGAATTGATCCAGCTGGACCAGGATCAGCGTGCGGTCGGGCGTTTTCCCGAGCGGGCGCCATTCCAGTTCGGCGTTGGCCGGGGGCGGGCCGGAGAGGCGGAAGGCCTCGGGCTCGAAGCCGAGATCCTTGTGGTAGAACGGCAGGATGGTCGCCCCGTTGGTGGCGAACGCGCAGGAGAACTGGAGGCGGCAGGGATAATCGGCAAACGCCCACGCCGGCGTCACGGCCTCGACCGCTCCGCCGCCGGCCCCGAACGCGGCCAAAAATAGTAGTAGCTGCCGTAGCCTCATGTTCCGTCGCAGGTGGGTTGTTGCAATCATCTAGGATAAACGCGATTCGATGAAAAAGCCATCCCGAACATGCGGTCGTTTTCAGATTGTCGGGTTAAGAAGATAAAACGATTACATCGGGCAAATTATTATTTCCGGCTCTCGATTAAATGCATTGCATGGAATGGGCCTTGCGGCTATTATTTTACCCATAGAATGTGAAAGGTTTTTTTGCGGACATGGTTCGTTTCATGAAAAATCAAGCCCGAGCTTTTACCTTAATCGAGCTGCTGGTGGTCATCGCCATTATCGGTGTTCTGGCTGGCTTGCTGATGCCCGTTCTTTCGAAGGCCCGCGAGCGGGCCCGCCAGACCCATTGCGAGAACAACTTGAAGGAGTTTTCGGTGGGGTTGATGCTCTATCGCCAGGATAAAGGGGATGACCAGGTTCCGCCCTGGCTTTCCAGCCTCAGACCCAAGTATGTCAACTCCACCAAAACGTATCTGTGCAAGTCCGACATGAGCGAGGGGCATGACGGGTCGAGGCCGGAAGTGTTGCCGGCCAATTACGGCGACCAGTTCGAGGAGACGGACGAGATCACCGTCAACGGATTCCCCTGCAGCTACCTCTACCAGTTCTGCGCCGCTCCCTGCTCCTGGAACAAAGACAGTTACGTCACGCTTCCGGAAAACATCGCGAACACGTGGGCCAATGTCAAGAAGGTCCAGATGGAAAAAGGGGACGCCATCCATACGGAGCCCTATGCTCAGACATTTTTCCCCATCGTGAGCTGTTTTAATCACTGGCCCGAACAGTCCTGGTCCCACATCGATGAAAAAGGGGTAAAGCAAACGTCAGGGCTGATGATCAATCTCGCCTATGCCGGAAATGTTTTCCGTTCGTCTTTTGCTTGGGATAGGCCCTTGTCGGAGCAGACATATGAACCATAGCGGTGCCTTCGGGGGACGGTAAGTTTCGGAGTCAGACACATGATAACTTTCGGCGTACGCAGGGGATCGCGCCTGGCGATCCTGTTCGTGGGATTATTTTCGGTGGCGGTCATCGCCCCCTTTGGTTGCAACACGACCGAGGCCGGCCGCTCGTCGGCTGCCGCCCGTGAGAAGGCGGGCTTGCCGGCCGAGGCGCCCCTGATGGCGAAGGCCCGGACGGAGCGGGATGCCGGGCGGTACAATGAAGCCCTCCTGGCGCTGGCCGAGCAGGCCCGGATCAACCCCGGCACCGCCGGCCTGGAGGAATTGCGCACCTCGATCCTCGACCGGATGGTGACCCAGCGTGAAAAGGTGCTTCCGGCGGCCATCGTCGCGGCCGAGGGCAAGATCGCCCAGGAGGTCGACGACAACCGCCTCATCCCGGACACCTACCGCACCCGGCGGATCATCCAGGCGCCCCCCGCCGTTATCCGGACGCCCGACAACAAGGCGGAAGGCATGTTGAGCCTGCCGGTCTCGATGACGCTCGAGGGAGCCGACCTGAACGTGTTCATCATGGGGCTGACCCTGAGTGCGGCTCCGAACGCGGCCATCAACATCATTGCCGACGATTCCATCAGCACCGGCCAGAAGCTGACCATGAGCGTCACCAACGTGCCGCTGCGCGAGGTGCTCGATTATGCCGGCCGCAACCTGGACGTCAGCTTTTATGTCGGCCAGAACATGATCTGGGTCACCAAGCGGACG
>JBIIYJ010000381.1:0-4741 GCA_044346855.1 Kiritimatiellia bacterium | reverse complement strand
CATCGCCCCGCCCGGCGAACGCCGCCGGGTGAAGCGGAGCTCGCGGGAAAGGCGCGCCATGTGCGTGTCGAGCGGAATAACAAGCTGGCCCGGCGACACGCTCTGCCAGCCGCCCGGGTCCACCTCGTCCCGGCGGACCATCCAGCGCAGGTAGAGGTGAAGGCGCTTGCAGGCGCTCCCCTTGGCGGGCGAGGCCGTCAGCGGGTTGCCGGGACAGTTCAGCCGGTCGACGAAGCGGGTCAGCGCCGGCAGCACGGTTCGGTCGCCCGCCGCCAATCCCGCCCCGAACGCCGTGTCCAGGCTGCCATGCTCGACCAGCAGGCCCCGGATCCCGGCCAGGAGTTCGGTCAGGTGGCGGCCGGAAACATACCGGTGCCGGAAGCCGGAAAAGAGCTGCGCCACCTTGGCCGGGGAGGTGTTTTCAAGAAAGGCCCGCGGCGAGGCGGCCATGGGCTCCAGCACCCGTTCCACGCTCGCGCAGATCTGCTTGACCCGTCCGAATGCCAGCCCGGCCGCGATCAGGCCGACGATCTCCCGATCCTCCACCCGGGGATAGCGGTGCAGGAACAGGAGCGGGTCCGGATCGATATAGGACGCCTTGTTGTAGCGGGCATACAGGCGTTCCAGTTCGGCCAGCGTAATCATGTTCAAAGTCTACCAGAACCGGAGTCCGATTGCGCGTTTAATCGAACAACGATTGGGGCAGATGCTTCCGGAGTTCATGGCCGGATATGTTGGTCAGGTCCTTGGGGATTTCCAGGTCGACGATCCGGTTGGTCTTGTCGGTCAGGCGGTTTTTCAATTCGCCCAGGAAGGCCGGCGGAGCCACCAGGACAAGGTGGTCGATGAAACCCTCCTTGCGGGCCATCTCCAGGGCATGGGCCACCTCCAGGCAGAAGCGGAGCTTTTCCACCATTTTGGGAGTGATGGACTGCGTGACGGCATGCCGAACCCGCCCCACGCTCTCAAAGGAGCGGCCCGGCCTTTCGCTCACGAGTTCCCGGGAGGGAAGGCGCGATTTCGGGTGCGCCATCTCCCGGACGGGCAACAGGCCCTTGGGTCTGCCCGAGAGGGAGTAGATCACGGCGCGGGCGCTGTCGGCGACAACGATCCAGGTTGACGGAGTCATGGGCACCTCGGGGGTTGTTTTGGTTAACCCTAGTCTGGCGTTCCCCCGGCCCCGGCGCACTCCGCTTAAACCCGTTTTACCCAGTCGAAATGACTGATGCTGTCAGGGTTTCGGACCGTCCGTTTCAACCACCTCCCGGGGGAGCATCAATTCCTTGCCGCTGAGCGCGAGGCAGGGCGGAACGGTCATGAGCTGCCGCATCCCCTGGCTCTCCCGGAACGTCCAGAGGCGACCGTCCTGCCCCGGGGGAACCGGCGCGTTGAACCAGCCTTCCTCCAGCTTGCCGAAATCGACGGCCACGTTGCCGTCCGCATCCCGCAGCGTGCCGGAGATGCGGGGCGCCCACGCCGCCACGCGGGCCGCCCAGCCCCCGACCACCTTCGTGCCCTTGGGCACATAGAACGACAGCGTCCAGCCTCCGCGGAAAAAGGTCTGGCAACTGGGCGTATCCATGCCGCTCGGAACCATCACCGGCATGCCCTCCGGAAAGTCCATCCGGGTGTAATCGCCGCCGTCGGTCACCTCAACCCGGTGCAAGCCGTCATAGGGGGTCTTCAGCGCCACGGTATAGGTTGTTCCGTCGGGCTTCACGATCCCGCTTTCGGCCACGGCGTTCAGGCTGACCTCCTGGGGAGAATGGAGCGTGATCTTATGGGGACGGAGGTTCCAGACCTTTTTCACCGTGACGTTCATGACCACCGTCGTCGGCGCCTTGTCCACCCAGATGTAGTAGGTATGGCGGTCCTGCGGATTGGAGGGAAAGGATCCCGCCGGGCCCTCCGCCAGCATCAGCGTTGCGGCCGGAACATAATCCTGGCTGAAAGCAACGGGGGTGAATCCCATTTCAACCGGCTGGTTGTTGGCGATGCCGTCCTTGAGAAAGGTCAGGATCTCCGCTTCGGTCACCGGCGCCTCGCTCTTGAGGGCGAAGGCGGGGTCGCCCGCCGCCTTCTGCCCGACCAGGCGCGCCCAGAGCCCGTACGCGTGGATCATCATCGTCTTCCGGATCCGGTAAATGTAGGTGATCATCTGCTTGCGCTGTTCGGGGTCCCCGCTCAGCGACTGGCGGTGGTGAAGCTCGGCATACCGGGTATACTGAATGAGATCGTCGATCCGGGCCAGCACCTCGGGCTTCCCGGCCGCCTTTTCCCGGGCCTCCGCGAGGGCGCGGTACATCCGGCCCACCAGGTCGCTGCCCGGGCGGCGCACCTTCTCGCCCGTGATCAGGGTGTAGAAACGGCCCATGGGTTCTTTCGCCGGGCCGAAGGCCTTCTCGAGGAAATCCGCCGTCAGCGCCTCGACTCGCCCGGCCTCGTTGGTGGCCCACATGACCCGCGCCGCGACATAATAGCCAAGACCGTAGGGGCCCCAGGCGTCGCCCGACTCGCAATCGTAAAACCGCGCCCCCTTGCGGTGGAAGTCGACAATCGCGCCGGCCACGGCCGCGGGCCTTGCCGCCTTGGCCGCCAGCGGCATGTTCCAGTCCCAGTCCACCACGCTGAAATAATCGTAGATTCCGATCGCGGCGCCCTTGGCCTTCCAGCCCTCCAGGATCTGGTCAAGCGAGTAGCCGCCGCGGATGAAAGCCGTGGTGGCGCTGATGATCACCTTGGGGTGGACGGGAATCGACGGCGGGGCGCAGTGGCGGTTGTAGGCATACATGCCCACGTATTTGTCGCCAAGCCCCAGCCCGTTGATGGCCTCGGCCACGGCGTTGGCCAGGGTCAGGGCCCGGTCACTGGGGCTTCCCAGGGCGGCGCACGGCTCGCACTCGCACCAGTTGTCGCCGTCGCTGGGATCCATGGAGAGCGAATCCAGCTCCGGGTGCGCCTTGACCTGCCGCACGGCGTGGTCGACCACCAGCTGGCGGAGGCCGGGGTTGGAGATGCAGAACTTGGCGTCGCCTCCCTTGCGGCGCTCGCCGTTGACGAGGGACAGGTACTCGGGATGCGCCTCGAAGGCCGCGCGGTTGGCGCCGATGATTCCTCCGTAGGAATGGCCGCTGTTCAGGCGGAAGCCCTGGATGTGCCGGTTGCGCACGCACCAGTCGCGGTAGGGCTGGTTGTTGTAGCCCCACAGCCCCCAGTTGTACCAGATGCGGCGCGAATAGAAGGCCGGGCTCTCCCGCACGTCGGCCGCCAGCGCGATGTTTTCCATTTTAGGTACAACTTCCCAGACGGGCCCCGGGAAGAACTGCCGGTGCCCGAGCCGGTAGAGCGCGTCCCAGGCGGCGTGGGAGGCCGCCTCGCCGGTGGCGCCGAGGAGCCAGAGCCCTTTCTTTTCGGAATGCAGGAGGTAGTCTTCCCGGTGGAACGGGCCGGGCTCGAAGTTGGCCGGGAAGGGGAGGCGGGGGAAGTCGGCCGGCGTGCCGATCACGATGCCCGATTCCCCGGCGTTGGTCACCACCGCGAAGGCGGCGCCGCTGATGCGCGACAGGATGGCCGCGAGGTTGGTCGCCGCCTCCAGCGTGGCGGGCGATGCGTTGGAGCCGACCGCCACCGGCATGAGCGCCTTGCCGCCCGAGGCCAGCCGCGCTTCGCGCGGCGCCGCCTGGAGGGTTGACGCGCCGATCGACAAAAGAAGGAGCAGGCCCAGCTTGATCATGGAATCTCCCTGTTGAAGGATCCGATTGTAAATGCGGCAAGGCCCGATTACAAGGCTGGCGGGCGTGAAGCGCGCCAAGGGATCCGGAGCGGAGCAACTACGAAACACGCGAAACACGCGAAAAGAAGAAAACTTACCACGGATTGCACCGATTTTACGGATAGGAGAAATCAAGAGTGGGCGCGAAGCGCGCCATTGGATCACGAGAAATAAATCCGTGTTATCCGGTTAATCAGTGGTTTTCTCTTTTTCAGGCTTTCGCGACTTTCGCGTGTTTCGTAGTTCCCTCTTCTCTTCGATTCTGTCTCGCCAACGATTCAGCCTTTGCGCATGCCCAGATAATGCGTGCTGGAACCCGAAAAGGCCTCGGCCGCCTCCATCAGGGTTTCCGAAAGCGTCGGGTGCGTGTGGATCGTCAGCGCCAGATCGTCCGCCACCGCCCCCATCTCCATCGCCAGCACACCTTCGGCCAGCAGCTCTCCGGCCCCGTGTCCCGCCAGGCCAATGCCGAGAATGCGCCCGCTCGCCGGATCCGACAACAGCTGGGTCATCCCGTCCGGCCTCGAAAGCGTGGCGGCCCGGCCGGAGGCCGACCAGGGGAACGAGGTCACCTTCACCTTCCGCCCTTCGCGTTCCGCCCGGGTCCGCGTCAGCCCGCACCACGCGATTTCGGGATCGGAAAAAACGACAAACGGGATGGCCGCAGGCTCGAAGACCGTTTTTTTCCCCGCCGCTGCCTCGGCAGCGACGCGCCCTTCATGGGTCGCCTTGTGGGCCAGCATCGGCTCGCCCGTGATGTCCCCGACGGCAAAAATCGAGGGCTCCGCCGTCCGCCGCTGGCCGTCGACTTCCACGAAGCCGCCCGGGGTGATGCGGGCGGCTGTCTTTTCAAGCCCGACCTCGCGGGTCAGCGGCTTGCGGCCAACGGCCACCAGCACCTTGTCGAACAGCCCGTCGCCCGCAGAGGCGCCTTCCAGTTCCACCCGGATCCCTTCCGGAGTCACGGCC
>JBIIYJ010000111.1:0-15367 GCA_044346855.1 Kiritimatiellia bacterium | reverse complement strand
ATCCGGCTGGAAGGCATGGACGGGATGGCGGCGGCGCGGGGCATGGCCATCATGGGCTTCAAGGCCTGGATCTTCTCGCTCCCGTTCCTCGGGCTGGCCCTCGGCATCTCCCAGCTGGTCCGCTCGCCCAACACGGCCAACGCCCTCGGCTTCATCGCCTGGCTCGGAACCGGCATCCTGGCCGTCACGGCCAAGCGTTTCGCGGGGGACGGCCTCCGCGCCGGCTGGGACCTGGCCCTCATGCTGGTGCCGCAGGGCTACCAGCTCGACCTGTGGCGCCTCGACCTGACCTCCATGGCCACGGCCACCGTCTACCTGCTCGCGCTCGGGGCGGCCTACACGGCCATCGGCTTCGCCGTCTTCTCACGGAGGGACATGTGAAGCCGGCCCTTGTCATGACGGGCGTCCTCAAGCGCTACGGCCGCCGGCGGGCCCTGGACGGCCTGACGCTTTCCATTCCCGAAGGCTGCATCTGCGGCCTGATCGGCAGCAACGGCGCGGGAAAAACAACGGCCCTGGCCGCAGCGGCCGGCTTGCTGCGGATCGACGCCGGCGCCATCGACGTGCTGGGCCTGGGGCCCTTCGACCCCTTCCGGCACGGGGGCCGCCTTTCGCTCCTGCCGCAGGACTCCATCATGCCCCCCGAATCCAGCGTGCGGGAGCTGATGGAGCACTACGCCCTGCTCCAGGGCGTGCCGCCCGGACAGGTGGCGCACGACACCGGCGAGGCCATCGCCCGGGTGCATCTCTCCGACCGCCTCGACGCCCCGGTCCGCACGCTCTCGCACGGCATGAAGCGGCGGGTCATGATCGCCCAGGCCTTCCTCGGCTCGCCGCCGCTCGTCCTGCTCGACGAGCCGATGAACGGGCTGGATCCCCGCGAGGTGGCGGGTGCGCGCGAACTGCTGGCGGGGCTGAAGAACCGGCAGACCGTGATCATCAGCTCGCACAACCTCGGGGAGATCGAGAAAATCTGCGATCACGTGGTCTTCATCGAACACGGCGCCGCCGTTCACGCCGGGCCGCTGCAGTCGATCACCGGAAACCGCCAGATCCTCTGGTACGAACTGGACGGAACGGCGGCGCCCCTGGACAGGCTGGGCGACCTTTTGCCCCTGGCCGAATTCACGGTCTCGGAGGACGGGCGCAACCTGCGCTGCCGGTTCGCCGCCGAGCGGCTGTCCGCCCCCGCCGTCAACCGGCTAGTGCTGACGGAACTCCTCCAGGCCGGGGTCGGCATCGTCAGCGTAAGGCAGGGCGACGGGCTGGAAGCCGTCTACCTGGAAAAATCAAAGACATCCTAGCCTATGGAACCGCGCGCCTACTCGGCCGGCGAAGAGCTGGCCAACAGCCTGACCCACGGCATCGGTGCCGCCTTCGGCGCCGCCGCGCTCGCCCTGCTGGCCGTCTTCGCGTCGATGAACGGCAACACCTGGCATGTCGTGAGCTGCTCGATCTACGGCACCACGCTCCTGCTGCTCTACACGGCCTCCACGCTCTACCACGCCATCCCCTACCCGCGCGCCAAGCGGGTCCTCAAGATCGTCGATCACGCCTCCATCTTCCTGCTGATCGCCGGCACCTATACGCCCTTCCTCCTGGTCACCCTGCGCGGCCCGTGGGGCTGGTGGCTCTTCGGCGCGGTCTGGACGATTGCCGCGGCGGGCATCGTCATGAAGCTCTTCTGGACAGGCCGGTTCCGGTACCTCTCGACGGGCCTGTACCTGGCCATGGGCTGGATTGTCATGATCGCGCTCAAGCCCCTGCTCTGCAGCCTGCCGCCCGGCGGCCTGGCCTTGCTGGGGGCGGGCGGCCTGCTCTATACCCTCGGCACGATTTTCTATTTAAGGAAAAGCCTGCCGTTCGGCCACGCCATCTGGCACGGCTTCGTGCTGGCCGCCAGCATCTGCCACTTCTTCAGCATCCTGCTGTACGTGATTCCGTGACGCCCGCAATATCGACGACAAAAATATCGGGCTGGCAGTAAAACCGGAGCGGCGGCGTGGCGGCCCCCACGCCGCTGCTCACGAAAAGGTGGGCGCCGTTCACCACAAAGTGGCCGTGATCGAATCGGCGGCCCAGCCGGGACGGCACGATCAGCGCGCCCAGCCAGGGAATGCGCGCCTGGCCGGCATGGTTGTGTCCCGAAAAGACAACATCCGCCCCCTGTTTCGCCAGCTCATAAATCGCGTCCGGCGTGTGGCAGAGCACCAGCTTCAACCCGGGGGCCTCCGGAAACGGGGGGATCCGGATATCCGTGAACCCGCCGTAGTCGCACCCGATCAGATGCAGGGGCAGCCCGTCCCGCTCGATGCCGAGCGTCGCGTTCACCAGCAGCCGGATCCCCTTCGCCGCCAGCAGCGAGGTGATCCGCATCGGATCCGTCCAGTGATCGTGGTTTCCCAGCACGGCGAAGTCGCCGCTCCGGCCGATCGGCCGCATCACCCGCTCGAGGATGGGAATGGAAACCGAGCGGGTGACGTAATCGCCGGTGAAAAATGCGTAGTCCGGCTTCAGCGCCTCGGCCCGGTCCAGCGTCGTCTTGTAATACCCCTCGTCGAACGACGGATGCACATGGAAATCGCTGAGGTGCACAATGCGGAATGGCTTCCCCTTCCAGCCCGGCAGCGAGAGCGTGTAGCGATGGATCACCAGGTCCGTGGTCGTCACGGGCCGCAGCAGGGGCACGTCGTGGAACACCGTGTCCTCCGGCGGCGAGCCCGCGCACGTCCGGCGGATCCGGATCCTCCGCCATTCCCCCAGCGCAATGGCGACCAGCACCAGGGCGGGCAGGCCGATTCGCGCGGGAAAGGGAAGCGCCAGCGCCAGGAAAAAACCGCCCAGGGTCAGCACCGCAAAGACCAGCGCCAGCAGCGGCAGCTTGAGCCGGCTGTCCCGCACCACCAGCAGCCGCTGGTTGACCACCACCAGGAACACCAGCACGCCGCACCCGGCCATGACCAGCGCGGGCAGCCAGACCGCGGGATTCAGGAAATCGCTCAGCATGTCGCCCCTTTCGCCCGGGGCAGCGACCGGATGAAGGCATACACCGCGGCCGCCGCCTCGCGCTCCTTTCCGTGAAACCCGTGGTCGGCGCCCCGGATAACTCTAAAACGGAAACAGGCCGCCGCGGTCTTCGCGCGCAGGATGGCGGCCATCCGCTCGAGCGGCAGGCAGGCGAACTCCTCCCGGTCGCCGAACAGGACCAGCGTCGGGAGCGCGAGCCGGGAAAAGACGCGCAGGGGGCCGCCGTACCGGAAAAGGCCGGCCTCGACCCGGCGCGGATCGGCGATGCTCAGGAACCGCTCGCAGGAAAAACCGGCGCACATCTCCGGAAGGCCCTTGACGCGCGGGACCGGCTCCGCGCCCTTGCCGGCCGCCGCGCGCTTCGAAAGCCGGGCTACCAGCCGCCCCAGGGCGCGCTCACCCATCTCGCGCGCCGTGATGGCATAATCGTCGCCGGGCGCGAGGTGCACAAAGGCCTCGACGGCGGGATCCTTCCGCCGGCTCTGGTAATAGGCGATTTTCTGGCACCCCGTGCTGTGCCCCGCCAGGATGAACCGGCGGTAGCCCGCCCGCCGGCCGAACGCCAGCGCCCCGTCCAGGTCGGCCAGGCACCCCGAGAACCGCTCCGTTAAGACGCCCTCCCCGCTGCCCCGGTTGTTGAAGCTCAGCACGTCGCAGCCCGCCGCCGGGCCCCGCTCCATCAGCTCCTGCTTCAGAGCCGAGCGGTAATAATTCCCCCCCATGCCATGGACCAGGACCAGCAGCCGAGGCTGCCGCTCCCGGCCGTGGCGCCAGAAGCCGTCGAGCAGCCGCCCGGCCGCCGGGAAGGCGACCAGATCGCCGGGAATCAGGCGGGTTCGGGGGGCCGGGGACATCCTACTCCCGTCCGTTCCAGCAGTGGGTGCAGAGCTTGTCGAGAGGAAGGCCGATGGCCTTCACCAGATCGTCCAACCGCTGGTACTTCAGGGAGTCGAGCTTCATCGACTTCCGGATGCGCTCGACCATGGCGCAATACCGGGGAGAGCCGGCGGTCGTATACTCGTCCAGGTGAGCGTCCTGCGAGCCCTCCAGATCCTCCACGGCCCGGCGCACGGCCAGGTCCTTCAGGGACTTGGACCGGGAGAAATTCAGATACTTGCAGCCGAACGCCAGCGGCGGGCAGGCGGGCCGCATGTGGATCTCCTTCGCGCCGGAGAGGCGCAGCCGCTTGAGCGTGTCCCGGAGCTGCGTTCCGCGCACGATGGAATCCTCGCAGAACAGCAGCTTGCGGCCGACCACCAGGTCCCGGATCGGGATCAGCTTCATGCGGGCGATCAGCTGGCGCGTGTCCTGATCCTGCGGCATGAAACTGCGCGGCCAGGTGGGCGTGTATTTGACGAACGGGCGGCGGTAGGGAATGCCGCTCTCCATGGCGTAGCCCAGGGCGTGCCCCACCCCCGAATCCGGAATGCCGCAGGCCACATCACCCACCGGCTCGTCCCCGTCCGCCCGGTCCATCCGCGCCAGCATCTCGCCGCAGCGGTTGCGCGACACTTCCACGTTGACGCCCTCGTACGTCGAGGCGGGATAGCCGTAATACACCCAGAGGAACGCGCACATGCGCATCTTGGTTCCGGGCTTCACCAGCGTCTGCGCCCCCTCGGGGGTGATCTTGACAACCTCGCCTGGCCCCAGGTCGCGCACGGTCTCGAAATCCAGGTTCGGGAACGCGCAGGACTCCATTGTCACGGCATAGGCCGGATTGGCCTTCTCGTCCCGGCGCCCCAGAATGACGGGCGTGCGCCCAAGCTTGTCGCGGCCGGCGTAAATGGCGCCGGGCGCCAGGACCAGCATCGAGCAGGACCCCTCGATCCGGCTCTGGGCGTTGACAATGCCGGCCTCGAAGCTGTCGGCCTGGTTAATCAGCGTGGCCACCAGCTCGGTGGGGTTGATCTCGCCCAGCGTCATGTTGCTGATGTGGGCGGTGTGATCGTGGAACGCCCGGCGCATGAGCTGCGCGGTGTTGTTGATCTTGCCGACCGTCACGATCGCGTAGGTGCCCAGATGGGACGTGATGAGCAGGGGCTGGTCCTCGTAATCGCTGATCACCCCGATGCCCAGGTTGCCGGGCAGCCGCTTCACGTCCGTCTCGAATTTCGAGCGGAACTGGGCGTTGGTGATGTCATGGATGAACCGGGAAAACGTGTCGCCCTCCACCGTGGCCATGCCGCCCCGCATGGTGCCGAGGTGGGAGTGGTAGTCGGTCCCGTAAAAGAGGTCCGTGCTGCATGCCTTCTTGGAGGCGACGCCGAAAAATCCGCCCATGGCCTGTCTCCTGGTTGGTCGATCGGAAAGTGCCGCCCATCCTACCCGAATAACGGTGCCCGCTCAAGCCGGCATTCCATTTTTTTCTCTTTCCGCGCCAAACCCGTCTGGTATGCTGTCAAAAACGGGAGACCCTATGCGCTTCATCCTGCCACTCGTCTGCCTGGCCCTCCTCGCCGGTTGCGTCACAACGCCCGACACGCAGCACGCCCGGGTTCACGAATTGTCGCACAAGACCGCGGCTCACCCCGGCGGCAGCCTGACGCTGGAGCTCCGGTACGATACGGGCGAAACGCTTTCCCTTGAAACCAGGGTCATCCTGCTGAATGGGACCGGCCACGCCTCCACCCGGCTCAAGGATTGCGACGTCACGCCGGCCGACGACTCCGTCCGCTTCACCACGGGCGGCCTCGTGAAACCCGGGGTCACGTGCCATGTCCTGATCGAACAGCCCGGCGAACCCGCCCAGGTTTTCGACATCCCGGTGCCGCCGTCAATCGACCGCCTCGGAGCGTGGTCGGACTGGCGCCGGCCGGTGGCCCAACTCGTCTCCCCGATGCCCGCCCAGGCCCTGGCGCACAAGACCGGGAACCGTGAAAAGCTGACCATTCCCCCAAGCCGCCAGTTTGAAATCCGCTACCGGTTCAGCGCGTTCACCGCGCGGCCGGGTCAGGGTTGAACGACTTCCTGCATCACCATCATCGGCGTCCACAGCGCCAGGAGCATCAGGGTAAACGCCGCAACCAGGAGCGCCAGAATCGTCGCCCACCAGGCCGTCGCCGCGCCCTTTCCAACCCGCTGCTGAAGCAGCCAGCCCCCTGCCCCGTCGAAAACAAATAATCCCAGCATGGGCGGTATGAGGAAAAAGAGATACCGCCTGAGCCAGAGCGATACCCCCAGCACAAGACGGGTCGGATACGGAAGCGAAACGCCGAAGTCCGCGAACATATCGCCGAAAACAGGTACAACAAAAAGCAGCAGCGCAATTTCCAGTCCGGAAACAAAGGCATGGGCGGAAAGCCAGAGAAGCATCTTTTTCATCGGCGCGTTACCCTCCCCCCAGGGCCAGTCCCATCATGAAATAGGTCAGGCGCGCGGCGGCGAACTCGGAGATCGGGCTGCCCTTCAACGGCGCCAGTTCCACCACGTCGAAGCCGGCGATCGAGCGGCCCGCCGCCACCGCCCGCAGCAGGCGGAGGGCGTCGTACCACAGCAGCCCGCCCGGAACGGGGGTGCCGGTGCCGGGCATGACGGACGGATCCAGCCCATCCACGTCGAAGGTGATGTAGAGCCTCTTCGGGAATGAGGCCGGCAGCACGCGGCGCGGGATGCCGTTCAAGGCCAACTCCTCGGCGTCCAGGTGCGGGATGCCGCGGGCCTTCCTGAAATCGGCCTCCTCCCGGCAGAACGCGCGGCAGCCGATCTGGAACAGGGGCGCGTTACAATCCTCGACCACCCGGCGCATCACGCTCGCATGGCTCAGCGGGTTGCCCTCGTAGGCCGCCCGCAGGTCGGCGTGCGCGTCGAACTGCACGACGCCGAACGGCTTGCCAAGGGCCGCCAGGGCGCGGATGGGGCCCAGCGACACCGTATGCTCGCCCCCGAGCACGATCGGGATGCGCCCTCCGGCCAGGGCTTCGGCGGTGCGCGCCTCGAGCCGTTTCAGGACCCGGCCGGCGGAGCCCCGGCAATCCACGGCGGGGCCGGTGTAAATGCCGGCTTCGGCGGGGCACCCGGTTCCGTCGAACACTTCCAGCTGCTGCGAGGCTTCCAGCAGGGCGGCCGGGCCGTCGGCGGCGCCATGGCCATACGAGACGCTTTTCTCGAAAGGCGCGGGAATGATCTCGAACCGCGCCTTCTCCCGCGGGGCGGGCGGCACGTCGCTTGCCAAAAATCCGGGAAGAGAACCCATGCCCGATCCTTTCACTTCATGCCGGGCGCATCCGCTCGACTACGACAGGCGCTCCTTGAAATCCTTGTACCCAAATTGTTTCACAATCCGGAGCCCCTCCCCTTCGCCGTCCCAGGTGGCGATGGCCGGCAGCCGCGCGCCGTTGAAGGTGGTGTTCTTGACCATCGTGTAATGCGCCATGTCGCCGAACACCACCCGGTCGCCCGCCTTCAGCGGCGCGTCGAAGCTATAGTCGCCCGCCACGTCGCCCGCCAGGCAGGTATGGCCGGCCAGCCGGCAGGTCCAGGCCTTCTCGCCGGGCTTTCCGGCGCCTTCCACGTTCGGGCGGTAGGGCATCTCGATGACGTCGGGCATGTGGGCGGCGGCCGAGGCGTCCAGGATCGCCACGGGCATGTCGGCCTCCACCACGTCCAGCACGGTCGCCACGAGCCACCCCGTGTTGAGCGCCACGGCCTCGCCCGGCTCCAGGTAGACCTGCAGGTGCGGGTAGCGGGCTCGGAAGCCCGTCACGATCCGGACCAGGCGGTCCACCTCGTAGTCCGGCCGCGTGATGTGGTGGCCGCCGCCGAAGTTGATCCATTTCAACCCGCCGAAGAATTCGGAAAACTGCGCCTCCACGTGCGCCAGCACGTGCTCCAGGGCGTCTGCGTTCTCCTCGCACAGGCAGTGGAAATGCAGGCCCTCGATCCCCTCCAGCGACCGGCCCTCGAACGCCGGGCGGCGGATGCCGAGCCGCGAGCCGGGAGCGCAGGGATTGTAGAGCGCCACCTTGACCTCGGAATAGCCCGGGTTGACGCGCAGGCCGCAGCTGATCGGCCGCGTCGCCCGGGCCAGCGCCGGGCGGAAGCGGTCCCGCTGCGCGAACGAGTTGAACACGATGTGGTCGCAGAGCCCCGTCAGCTCCTCAAAGTCGGCGTCGCTGTAGGCGGCCCCGAAGGCGTGCACTTCCGTTCCCATTTCATCGCGGCCCAGCCGGGCCTCGTACGGGCCGCTGGCGCAGACGCCGTCCAGGTACCGCCGCACGAGCGGGTAGACGCTGAACATGGAAAAGCCCTTCTGGGCCAGCAGGATCCGGCAGCCGGCCCGGGCCTTGACGTCGGCCAGGAGGCGGAGGTTGGCGCGCAGCGCCTGGAGGTCCACCACATAGCAGGGCGTCGGGACGGCCTTCCAGTCGATCACAGGAACGTCTCCACCCAGGGCAGGCCGTAGCGGTTCAGGTCGGCCATGAAGGGATCGGGGTCGAACTGCTCGGTGTTCCAGACGCCGGGCCTCATCCAGGTGTTCTGGAGCATCAGCTTGGCCCCGATCATGGCGGGCACGCCGGTGGTGTAGGAGATGGCCTGCGCCTTGACCTCCTTGTAGCATTCGGCGTGGTCGCAAACCTGGTAGACGTAATAGGTGCGGGGCTTGCCGTTTTTAAGTCCCTTGATCATGCAGCCGATGTTGGTCTTGCCGGTGTAGTTCTCGCCCAGCGACGAGGGCTCCGGCAGCACGGCCTTCAGGAACTTCAGCGGCACGATCTTGTGGCCCTCGTACTCGACCTCGTCGATGCGGGTCATCCCGACATTCTGCAGCACGCGCAGGTGGGTCAGGTATTCCTGGCCGAACGTCATCCAGAAGCGGATCGCCTTGAGCCCGGGGATGTTCTTCACGAGGGACTCGAGTTCCTCGTGGTACATCAGGTACATCTCCTTCGGCCCGACCTGGGGGAAGTCGAAGGTCTTGTGCACGCTCAGCGGGTCGGTCTCCTTCCAGGCGCCGCCCTCGAAGTAGCGGCCGCGCTGGGTGATCTCGCGGATGTTGATCTCGGGATTGAAGTTGGTGGCGAACGCCTTGCCGTGGCTGCCGGCGTTGCAATCCATGATGTCAACCTCATGGATCTCGTCGAAGTGGTGCTTGAGGGCGTAGGCGATGAAGATGTTGCTCACGCCCGGATCGAAGCCGCAGCCCAGCAGGGCCATCAGGCCCGCCTTCTCGTAGCGCTGCCGGTAGGCCCACTGCCAGGAATACTCGAACTTGGCCACGGTCGGCGGCTCGTAGTTGGCCGTGTCGAGATAGTTCACCTTCTCGGCCAGGCAGGCGTCCATGATGGCGAGATCCTGGTACGGGAGGGCGACGTTCAGGACCAGGTCGGGCTTGAAGTCGCGGATCAGGGCGGCCGTCTGCTTCGGGTCGTCGGCGTCCACGGCCGCGGTCCGGATGGGCCGGGAAAGCTGGGCCGCCAGCTTGTCGCACTTGGCCTTCGTCCGGCTGGCCAGGCAGATTTCGCCGAACACCTCGGGAACCTGCGCGCACTTGTGCACGACCACGCCCCCGACCCCGCCCGCCCCGATGATGAGTATCCGCTTCATTGGTGTCTCCTCCCGCCTCAGGCTTCGTAATAGGTGTAACCGCGCAGCCCCGCCGAATAGGCCTCCAGGATGTCGCGCCGCTCCTGGGGCGCGATCCGCCGCGCCCGGACCGCGTTCTCGGCCAGTTCGCGGAAGCGCTCGACGAGGTCCTTCGGCTCGTATTCCACATAGCTCAGCACGTCGGCCACGGCGTCGCCGTGGATCTCGTGGGAGAACTCGATGCCGCCCTCGGCGTCGCACGTCACGGTGACCACGTTCGTGTCCCCGAACAGGTTGTGCAGGTCGCCCAGCGTCTCCTGATAGGCGCCAATCAGGAAGGCGCCCATGATGTAGTCCTCCGTCGAACGCAACTCGTGGACCGGCAGGGCCTCCTTGACATCGTGCAGGTCGATGAACCGGTCGATCTTCCCGTCGCAGTCGCAGGTGATGTCCGAGAGGGTCGCCAGCCGCGTGGGCCGCTCGTCGAGCCGGTGGATCGGCATGATCGGGAAGAGCTGGCCGATGGCCCAGGAGTCGGGGAGCGACTGGAAAACGCTGAAGTTGCCGTAGTAGATGTCGGCCAGGACGGTTTCGAGCTTCTGGAGCTCCTCGGGGATGTACTTGAGGTCGCGCGCCTCGCGCACGGCCTTCTCCACGATGTGCCAGAAGATCTGCTCGCCCAGCGCCCGCTCGCGCAGCGTGATGCCGCCGTGCATGAACCCGGTGCGCAGCTCGTCGCGGTAATACACCGCGTCGTGGTAACATTCCTGGAGGTTCTTCGCCGTCATGTTCAGGTCAGCCACCTCGCGCAGGTTGCGCAGGGCCTCGGGGGCCTTCGCGTCGAGCACCTCCGGCGGCTGGTGGGAGCTGTAGCGGGCCGTGTCGAGGATGTTGAAGAGCAGCACGGAGTGGTAGGCGATCAGGGCGCGGCCGGACTCGCTGATGATGACCGGGTGCGGGACGCCCGCGGGGTCGGCCACGCGCATGATGCCCTCGATCACATCGGTGGCGTATTCGAGCACGTCGTAATTGCTGCTGCTGGGGAAGTTGGTGTGGGAGCCGTCGTAGTCGACCGCCAGGCCGCCGCCGATGTCCAGGATGCCCATGGCCGCGCCCTCCTGAACCAGGTTCACGTAGATGCGGCCGGCTTCGGCGATGGCGGCGCGAATATGGTCAATGTTGGGGATCTGCGAGCCCAGGTGGTAGTGCAGCATCTGGAAGCAGTCCAGCATCTCGCGCCGGCGCAGCTCGTCCACCACGTCGATGATCTGGGCCGTGTTCAGCCCGAAGACGCTGCGGTCGCCGCCCGACTCGGTCCACTTCCCGCCCGCCCGGGCCGAGAGCTTGACGCGCACGCCGATGCAGGGGCGGACCCCGACCTCGGCCGCCACCTTGAGAATCAGCTCCAGCTCGCTCGGCATTTCGAGCACGAGCAGCGGGCGCAGGCCCATCTTCTGGCCGTACAGCGCCAGGCGGATGAACTCCTCGTCCTTGTAGCCGTTGCAGACCAGGTAGGCCTCCGGGTCGTGCAGGTAGGCCAGCGCCGCGATCAGCTCCGCCTTGCTGCCGGCCTCGAGTCCGTGGTGCCAGGTTCGGCCGTGGCGGCAGATCTCCTCGACCACCTGCTGCTGCTGGTTGACCTTGATGGGGAAGACGCCGCGGTACTGGCCTTTATAGGAAAGCGAATCGATGGCGCGCTGGAAGGTCTCGTTAAGCAGGCGGATGCGGTCGCCCATGATGCTGGTGAACCGCAAAACCACGGGCAGCATCATGCCGCGGGCGCGCAGCCCGTCGACGATGTCGGTGAACTTGATCTTGACCGGCTCGCCGTTGTTCCCCGGCAGGCGCGCCATCACCACCCCGTCGGCGGAGATGTCGAAATAGCCGCCGCCCCAGGTCCGGATGCCGTAAAGCTCCACGGACTGGTCGACCGTCCAGCGTTCCAGCGAATCGTTCTTCATGTTCATTGCGCCACCTGCGTCGGGCTGTTCGCCCGTTCTACCAGACCCGTCGCACCGGGATCCCCGCTTCCGCCAGGGCCGACTTGATGGCCTGAATCCTGTACTCGCCCGTGTGAATCATGCCCGCCACGATCGCGGCATCGGCGTGCGCCTCGCGGAACACGTCCACCACGTGGGAAGGCCGCCCCGCGCCGCCCGAGGCGACCACCGGAACATGCACCCCTTCGGCGATCAGCCGCGTCAGCGGCAGTTCGAACCCCTGCCGCGTTCCGTCCGCATCCACCGAATTGACCACGATCTCGCCGGCCCCCAGCTCCTCGGCCCGCCGGGCCCAGGCCAGCGCGTCGAGTCCGGTCCGCTCGCGGAAGCCGCGGATGGTGACCTCGTACCCGCTGGGAAAGCGGACCGGATCCTCCGCGCGCACCGGGTCCATGCCCAGCACGATGCACTGGCGGCCGAAGGCCTTCGCCCCCTCCGCGATGATCGACGGCTTCAGCACGGCCAATGAGTTGACGGAAATCTTCTCGGCCCCCGCCAGCAGCACGCGGGACATATCCTCGAGGGTCGAGATCCCCCCCCCGACCGCAAACGGGATGTGGATGGCCTTCGCCACCTCCTCGACCATTCCGATGTCGATCGGCCTGCGCTCGGCCGAGGCCGTGATATCGTAGAACACAAGCTCGTCGCAGCCATCGGCGCAATACCCGGCCGCCATGGCCACCGGATCGCCCAGATCCACGTTGTTCTGGAACTTGACGCCCTTGGTCACGCGCCGGTTCCGGATGTCCAGACAGGGAATAATGCGCTTGGTCAGCATGTGCCGTCCCATTTCGCGAAGTTGGCCAGCAGCTGGAGCCCGATCCGCCCCGACTTCTCCGGGTGGAACTGGGTGGCCGCCACGTTCCGGCGCGCGACGGCGGAGGTGAAGGGAAACCCGCCGTATTCGGTTTCGCCCAGCCGGTCCGCGGGTACCGCGGGCTCGGTGTAGAAGCTGTGGACGAAATAGAACTCGCTGCCCGGCTCAATCCCCGCGAAGAGCGGATGCGGCCGCAGCGGGCGCATGGCATTCCAGCCCATGTGGGGGATTTTGACGCGGGGATCGGTGAACCTGAAGCGGCGCACCGCCCCAGGAAAGAGGCCCAGGCAAAGGGTTCCCCCATCCTCGTCGGAGCGATCAAAAAGAACCTGCATCCCCAGGCAGACCCCCAGGAAAGGCACCCCGCGGTCCGCCGTCTCGCGCAGCACCTCGGCCAGACCGCCCGAGCGGAGCGTCTGCATGGCGGAGCCGGCCGCCCCGACGCCCGGGAAATAAAGCCGCTCGGCGGCCCGGATGGCGACCGGATCGGCCGTCACCCGCGCCGGAATGCCCAGGTGCTCGAAGGCCAACCGGACACTGGTCAGATTGCCCGCTTTATAGTCGACGATGGTTATCATGGCAGACCACTAAGCATATCACGCGCGATCCAAACTGCAAGGGGCTGGCAAAAAAAATAATGCGCTTTCCAACCGGCTCGGAAGGCTTGGAAAAGAGCGGAAAAACGACCTGAAAAAAAGTAAAAAAAAGGCTGTTGACATGTTCGGGGAAATAAAGGATGATATGCAATTACGGCGCTCAAAGGGCGGCCGCATCCGGGCTTCAGCTGGTGTCATGGTGGGCAATCGGATCAACATGTAGAATGACACGAGAGAGGCTCAGATATGGATATCTATGTTGGTAACCTTCCGTACTCCGCAACCGATCAGGAACTTCAGCAGCTGTTTTCACAGTACGGCAAAGTTACCTCGGCTCGCGTGGTGATGGACCGCGAAACCGGCCGCGCCAAAGGGTTCGGCTTCGTCGAGATGCCCGACCGCGCTGAAGCGGAAAAGGCGATCCAGGCCACGAACGGCCAGGACCTGAACGGTCGCGCCCTGCGCGTCAATGAATCCCAGCCCAAGCCCCGCACGGGCGGTGGCGGCGGCGGCGGCGGATTCGGTGGCGGCCGCGGCGGTGGCGGCGGCGGCGGACGCTGGTAATCGGCGTTTGCTGAAAAAGGGGAGCTTCGGCTCCCCTTTTTTTTTTGCCCAAACGTGTTCTTCGAATAGGTCCTATACGTCCTATAGGTCCTATTTCCCTTTCCGATTCCGAAGCCGGCGCATCAGTCGAAGGGCCGTATCGGCGAGAATATCCCCCGCCTCCGGCGCCAGGCGACTGGGCGGGCCGAGCGTCGTCTCATATCCGCTGCGCTTGAACGCCTCGGCCGTCGGCACATAACCCACCATGCCGTTCGTAAACCCGGCCACCAGCGCGTGCGCCGGAAATGCCTGCTCCTTGATCCGCAGCCCGTGCTCGACAAAATACTCCGCCGGAATGCCGGCGATCAGCACATCCCCCATCCGCAGCACCTGCACCTCCGCCGGCTGCGTCTTCCTCGTCCGAATCCGCTCGACCAGCTTTGGCATGGCCCGCTCGTAAATCATCGGATCCACAAACCGCTGGGCCCCCGGCACCGTCCCCGCCAGCTCGTCCTTCGTCAGCTTCCGGTACGGCAGCCGCACCGTGGCCACTGCCCCGTCCAATTCCCATTTGTCCGAGAACGTCATCTTCGCCACCGCGGCCAGGGCGTCCGCCGCCAGCTTGCCGCCCGCCTCGTCCGCCTCCATCCCCCGCCCGGCGGTCGGATTGTTGTGATGAATATTGCCGGCCGCTCCGTTGACGAACATCGCCACCGGAACGCCCTGCGCCTTCAGCTCGCGCGAAAATACCCCCGGATATCCGGCCGACAACACCGTGCCGCCGCCCAGGTGCGTGGGATGGCAGGTGTAATTGACGAGCATCCCCAGCCAGCGCCCTTTCAAATCCTTGACCGCCAGGACCGCCACTTCGGGATCCATCGGCCCCTCGACGCACAGCGCGTTCGGGTCGCTGAAATTCCCATGCGTTTTGACCGTCCCGTTGCGCATGAGAATGCGCCGGTTGTGGCCGATCTCGAAATCGAACACCGTCCCGAAGCCCATGACCGCCCCGCGCCGCGCCTTCAGCGCCGCCCCGAACAGCGCCACCGTCTTCTGCATCAGCGACTCGATATACGCCTCGTCCCGGGGCACATCGCCAATGGTCGCCACAGCAGGACCGGCATGATTGTGGGTGGCGATGACCATGATGCGGTCGCCCGGAAAGCCGTATTTGGCCTCAATCCGGTTGCGTAAATCGTTGACCTGGGTCCAGCGGATGCTGAGCAGGTCGAACTGGACGAACGCCACCCGGGCCTTCCCGCGCTCCAGGATGGCGCAGCGCGCGAACAGCGGATCCTGCACCGATTCGCTGACAATATCCTTGAGCCACCCGATCTTGTGCGTGCCGACCGGCGGCGTGATGTCGATTTCCGCAAATCCCGCTTTCATCGTGTTCCTTTTCTTAGCGCCCCACCTGGCGCGGCAGGGAGGCCAGCATCGCCTCGCCCGCCGCCGGGCTCGCCACCCGGGTCTGCAGCAGCAGCAGGGCTGGATCGAGCGCCTTCATCAACGGCGCCACCTCCTCGGGGGGCACCACCACGTGCACGATCCGGCCGGCCGCCTGGATGGTTTTATACAGCTCCAGCTGGCCCATCCCGTTGGGCGGCTCGCTGGGCGTGGGCACATATTGAATCACGCGCAGGAACGGCATCGACAACAGCCGCGGCAGGTGCTGCTTGGCGTCATAGCCGTCCAGGTGATACCACATGCCCCCCGCCTCGTTCCCCATCGCCTCCAACTCGGGGGCAACGAATCGCTCGAACATGTCGGGCGAGATCATGCAGGACACGTCCGACTGGGTGGAAATATAAGGCCGCGGCGCCCAGAAGGGCATCCAGCCGGCGCTGCCGTACCAGAAG
>JBIIYJ010000380.1:0-4755 GCA_044346855.1 Kiritimatiellia bacterium | reverse complement strand
GCGACCCGGGCCTTGAATTCACTCGTGTGTTGCTTCCGCTTGCCGGCCATTACCTGCCTCCGTTCTGACCTCAGAGTCTATCAAAATCTTCGCTTAGACACCTGTGTCAAAAACGGGGGGAACTTCAGACTGCCCGCCCTACCTGCGCTTCGCGTAAGCGCAAAGTCCGACAGGCTCCAAGCGGAGCCCCTACATTACTCGCTGGCATGGCGTCGCCGCCCGCCCTGCACGGCCACACCCTGGCGCCTGATGTAGCGGTGCTTGTCGCCGCCCGCCCTGCACGGCTATCGCCCGTCAATGAGGATCAAAACAACTATCCGCTATTTCCTCAAACCACTCCTCTGGAGGATATACGCCCTCATCCAATTGGCTCAAAAAATCGAACTGTACGTCTTTACTACAACGCCAAAAAGACCATTGTTCACGCCTGGATATCAAACCCGCCCGATAGGGATTCATAAATATATAGCGTGCATACGCATTGCCGCTTTCGTCAGGTCTCACATGATGTTCAAAAAAATTCCTTTGCCAGTCGAAAGCCGGCGTTATTGGTCTAATCGTGCGAATGGAACAGGCTTTAAACTTGCCTACTGCCTGACTGAGGGTCAACCGTTCTCCTAAAACCAGCAACACATGAACGTGATCAGGCATAACAGTGAAGCATTGGATGTCGGCGTCACGGTCCTGTTGCAATGTATCCAGCCCCCGGCTGAGATGATCCGCAACTGTCACACTATTAATGCCGAAACAACGGCAGGTCACAAAATAGCGACCGAAAGGTACGCTGTTTCGGCCTTTGACAAGATCGCCCGTATGGCGTTCGGGAAAGCGGCTCTCCATGTCGAATTTTTATCACACCATCGCGGGCTCCGCAAGTCGGTTCATGGCGCCCATGTAGGGGCGGTGCTCGTCGCCGCCCGCCCTGACCGGCCACTTGCAGCGCGGGCTCCGCAAGCGGAGCCCCTACATTACTCGCTGGCCTGGCGCCTGATGTAGGGGCGGTGCTCGCCGCCGCCCGCCGTGCGTGGATCACTTGACGAACCGGATGGCGAACGGATACCGGTACAGAACGCCCTCGTTGGCCTTGATCGCGGCGATGATGACGAAGACCAGGTCGGCGATGGCCAGGGCGATGACGATCGGGATGCCGATACAGACGAACGAAAGAAGCAACCCCGCCACCAGCCCGATGCCGATCGTGATCTGGAAATTCAGGGCTTCCTTGCCCTGGTCGTTCACCATGGGATATTCCTCGCGCTTGATCAGCCAGATCACCAGGGGGCCGATGATGTTGGCAAAGGGAACCGGAATCACATACCCGACGAACGCGCTGAGATGGCAGAACATGGCCCACATCCGCTCGTCCTTGTTGCCCGGAGCCGGTGCCGGCGGGGGCGTTTGCGAAGGTGTCGGCTGGGGCGTCGCAGGTGGCGTTTGCTGTGTCGTTCCGTCGCTCATGGTCAGAACCCCCGTGTTTTGCGGACGTACGCGCCGATCGCGCCCACCGTGTCGATCCAGATCCCGTTGGCCGGATCCTTGCAATAGGCGCAGATCGCCTCCAGCGTCGCGGTGTTGGTCATCTGCTTGCGCGGGCCGGGCCCGATGTCGTGGCCGGCCAGCACCAGCCAGTTGCCGGTCTGAGCGGCTTCAACGAGCTGCGGCAGGACCTGGTCGAACTCCACGCCGTCGAACTCCACGCCCGACAACTGGCTCAGGTCGCACCGGTCGGGCGCATTGAAATACTCGTCGCGCCAGCCGCGCCCCGTGAGGTAATGCTTCGCGACCAGCGGCACATAGCTGCGGATCCCCTCGCCCCGCCCGACATACTTCTGCCCGCAGGGATAGGCGAAGCTGACGGGCTTCACCCCCACCAGTTCCTCGATCTGCAGGTTGGCCGATTCCAATTCAGCCTCGATCATGTCCAGCGTCATGTCTTCCAGCTTGACGGTGCCGAAGCCGAAGTTGCAGGTGCACGGATGGTTGATCGTGTGGCCGGCGGCCTCGTGACCCGTGGCGACGGCACTTTTCCAGGCGGCCTGGCGCTGGCGCACGGCCGCCGGAACCACGTAGAACGTGGCCCGAACCCCGTACCGGTCGAAAAGCGGAACCCCCTGCTCCACCTGGCTGGGCCGGGAGTCGTCGAAAGTCAGGCTCAAGGCGCCTCGCACGCCGGCAGGCCAGTTGAAGGAGAGCGTCTTGACGGAACCGACGGCAGGTGACATGGCAACCTCTTGTGTTTGCCCGGATTCTCCTGCAAAGCGCCCATGCCGCCAAGAAAAAAAACAGACGCCCCGAAGCGCGGCGCCAGCCGGGCTGGGCCGGTGCCTATTAGGTGGGGATTATTTTTGAAAGAGCTCTGCCAGGACATTCAGTACGCGGTCGGCTGTTACGGGCGAGAGACGCCCGAGATTCTTGACCAGTCGGCTTTTGTCCACCGTTCTGATCTGATCCAGCACGATTTGTCCTTCCACTCCTTGAAACGTGCATTCCACCCGTGTCGGATAACGCCGTCCTTTGGTGGTCATCGGAGCGATAATGACGGCTCCGATATGGCGGTTCATCTCGTCAGGTGAAATGATCGCACAGGGGCGCGCCTTTTTAAGCTCATGCCCGATTGTGGGGTCGAGGCTAACCAGAAAGACGTCGAACCGGCTCACTTCCATTCCCAATCCTCCTCGTCCCAACGCGTCGGAATGGGAGGCGCGTCCAGGAGTTTATCGTCCCCCTGCCGGGCCATCTGCTTGAATGCCTTTTCCCATCCAGCCCGAGACTGCCGGGGCGAATGAATGAGGATCATGGAATCCCGGACATCCATCTCAACCACCTCCGAAAGGCCGCATTGTTCAATAAACGGCTTTGGAATGCGTACTCCGCGCGAGTTGCCGATTGAAATCAGTGTGGTTTTCATGCCTTTACTGTACTCACATTGTGAATACATGTCAATCGGAACCAGGCTAATCCGGATCCGTTGGCGCGCTTCGCGCCCCCTCTTTGCTTTCTCTTATCCGTGTTATCGGTGTGATCCGTGGTGACTCTTCCAATCAAGGGCGCCAGTAGGCGTCGACCGCATCCTTCGCAAGCCGCACATAGCGCCGGCCCCGCTCGCAGTCGCCGAAAATCGTGCCAACCTCCCGCTGCGCAATCTCGAACAGGCAGCCGCTGGCCGCCTCGCAGACCCCCTTGAAATACGCGGTGATCGCCGCGTCGTCCAGCGGCCCCTGCCCGGTCACAAATTCGGCGCGCGGCTTGCAGTAGTAGACGACCCGGCTGCCGCGCAGGAGCTCCCCGATGCGGGGTTCGTTGTTGAACGGAGAGACGGACAGCTTGCGCAGTTTCGGCCAGGTGGCCAGGTAGTCAGCCCAGATGGCGTCGACCCGCTCGCAACAGCCGTAAGAGAGCAGTCCGAAACGATTGACCAGCCGCTGCTGGTACGGAAAGACGAACTCGCCGAAGGCCTCCGCCGAAACGGCCGTGGTCTCCTGCGACTCAAGGAACCCCCAGCACTGCGTCGTGCGCGTGACGGACTCCGCCGGCAGCTCGTCGGTGAACGCGAAGGATTCCTGGGACAAGGGACCGGTCCCGTTCGTCGGCAACAGCAACTGCTCAGCCTCGAGGAAGTCGTAGTACCGCTCGTAGATCCGGGTCGCCATCTCCATCGCCTCGTGCACGGCGTCCGGACAGTCGAACATGGCAAGGTAGTAGGCCTCCATGCCCATCCGGAAGACGAGCGGGCCGGTGATTGATCCCGGCAGGCTGTTCATGACCATTCGCACCGGCAGGATGTCGCCGAAGAGATCCTCCACCTGCTCGCGCTGGCGAGCCGTGGCCTCGCGGTTAACGCCGAAGGAGCCGCCGCGCAACTGGTCTATCTCGGCGGCGAGGTTGTGAATGACCGGGTCGATGTGAAAGCCCTGGGCGCCAGACCCCGCGGCGCGCGTGATCTGGTGATCGTTCCCGAACGGGCGCACATGGGTATGCCAGCCCATGTCGAACGTCGGCGCGATGGGCGTGTCGTCGTCGAAAAGCTCGCGCCCGGCCACCCGACCCAAAAGCGCGCTCTCGATCCTGCGCGCCTCCTCCCCCTTGCATTGCAGGCGCGGGGTGATCACCTCGTGGCGGAAATTGGAGATCAGAAACCGGACGGGCGGCGCTTCCCGCCGTCCCTGCGCCTGCGCCCGCCACTTCTTCAGAATGGCCTCATTCTGCGCATCGCCGGCATAATCGAGCTGCTTCTGCGCCCGCTGTCGTAAAATCGCCCGATCCTGTGCCGAAATGGTTTCCATAGTTGCCATGGCGTCCCTGTCCTTGTTTCGTAATCGCAGTCGTGATCGTGATCGACCACGCGCGTGTCGATACCGATTGCGGTACCGACCCCGATTAAATCCCTTTGTCTCGCCCATTTCAAATCATTAATCGGCCAGAAAAAGGCCTCTTTTTGTAGGCCGGGCGCTACGAGCCCGGCAAGCGGAGATGGCCGATTTGCGGCTTCTGGAGGGGAGAGCGACATTTCTAGCGCATTTACAATGAGTGATTGATTCTGTCATGCGGCTCCCGTCATTCATCGTCTTTGGGCAACCGGATCATACTTGAACAATTCCGGCTTTCGCGCCTTTCGCGTGTTTCGTAGTTCCCTCTTCTCCTCAGTTCTGTCTTTGACAGGGCCGGTCACGCGCCTCGTTTCACAGGCGGTAGCGGCGAATCGCCTGACCGAGTTGACGAAGAACCTGCTGCTCTTCGGGATGAATATCCCCAAAG
>JBIIYJ010000379.1:0-4756 GCA_044346855.1 Kiritimatiellia bacterium | reverse complement strand
CTCGACCTCGTTCATTTCCATGTAGTCGAGCCGGCCGATGCCGGACTTGTGGGAGAAGGTGATGCCGGCCGCGTTGCACCGGCCCGTGATGACGGTGACGTCATAGTAGATCCGGCCGTTGTTCGTGATGTTCCCGCCGAGGCAGGCCGACCCGGTCAGCGCGGCGGCCAGGAAAAAGAGAGCTTTGTTCATGAATCCTTTCCCTTCTCGGCATTCAGTTTAAGGCAAACCCTCCCGAAAAGATATCGGGAAAAATCCCCATGCGCTACCGGTGCAAGGGGGTCCATTGAACGACTCTTAATCCTAATCGTAATCTTAATCTTGCCTGTAACTTCAAGTGCTCGTGAACGAACATAACTTCCGCTGGAAAAGACGGCTTGAATCTGGAAATCAGGAAATCAGGAAAGGAAGAACCGAATAGGACCTTCCTGATTTCCTGAGTTCCAGATAGTATCGGCCCGAACACGACTGCCGTTACCCCAAGCGTTTTGTCGCGGCTCCGTCGCGCGGCGGGCTTAATCTTAATCCTCCAACACTGTCCCGCGCTCTATTTCGCGCGTGCCGGTTCTGAAGCAGATTAGGATTAAGATTAGGATGCCCCCTCCGGGGCAAATCCTGCTTGCCCGTTGCGCCGTTCCGGTTCATGATAGATCGAGCTGACAAGATGCAGCGCAGGGGGCGTTCATGATTCGCAGCCGGTGGAGGTCAATTGGTTTGCTGGCCGCTTGCGCGGTCGCCGGGCTGGCCGGCCCCGTTCGGGCTCAAATCGCGATCGCCCGGCCCAACTTCGGCGTCCCCGAGTTCGCCGAGCCCGGCGGCGCCTTCCGGGCCGAGGTCAAGGCGGGGGCGGGTCTCAGCCCCGCCCTGTGGACCGCGGTCCTGCTCAACGATCTCGGCGCGTGGACCGGCGTGGTCGAGCGGGCCGACTACGGACTCGTCGCCGACAACAACACCGTCGCCGGCTACCGGCTCTCGATCCGGGCGCCGGCCGGCATCCCGCCGGAAACCTTCAGGCTCGCGCTTTACCACCCGGGGGCGGGCGGCGGGAGCGCCACCAACCGGAACGCCGTCGGCATTGTTTCTAATTTTGAGACAAACTTCTACATTCTGCATTACGCCGACCCGCAGGCGGAGGCGGTCGAGCCGAGCGATCCCCTCACGGGGCGGTACGGCACGCACGGCTCCATCCGGGAGATCTACTGGCACGCGCCCGCGCTGGGGCTGATCAACCCGCGCTTCCTGCTCGACACGGGGGACGAGCTGGACAACGTGTACGGCACCACGACGGCGCGGTACCAGGAGTACATCGAGGCCATGTGCCGCATCGGGGTGCCGGTGCTGGCCACCCGCGGGAATAACGACAGCGTGATTTCGACCGCCGCCTGGCGGAGCACCCTCGGGGTGGAAACCTATTCCATCACGATGGGCTCCTTCTACGTCTGCCAGAAGGATTACAACGAAAACAACTTCACGACCTGGTTCACGAACGACTATGCGGCGTCCTTCACCAATCCGGCCGTCTCGTTCCGCCTCTTCGGCCAGCATTACAACTCCGGCTCGGCCGCGTGGCTGCCCCCGGCGGGCCGGTATCCAGGGCTGATGCTGGTCGGCCACGGTCACGTCAACGCCACCAATCAGGCGAGCCCGTATCCCATCCTGGAAACGCGGCAGGCGTGCTACAAGGGGTCGGTGGGCTTTTTCGAATTCGCCCGCACCGGCTCGACCTGGACCTGCACCTCGCTGGCGGATCCGTGGTTCCAGGTCATGAACACGGGGCCCGTGGCGCGGCTGGCCGGCACGTTCGCGAGGGCCAACGACGGCACGGGCTCCACGAACGAGATCGCCATCGTCAACGGCCTGTCCCGCACTTTCTCGAACGGGCGGGTGCGTTTTCTCGCTCCGTATTCGTCGTCGGGCTATGTCGTGTCGAACGGCGTGAAGCTGGCCGAGTACACCTACGGCGGCGGCTCAAACGCGGCGATCGTGACGCAGGTGCGCATCGAGGGATCCGCCACGACGCGCGTTTCGATCCGGCCGGCCGATCCCGACGCCGACGGGGATGGCCAGCCGGATGCCTGGGAGATCGCCTGTTTCGGCGGGACCAATGCGGTCCTTGGCGGGGCCGGCGAGGATTTCGACGGGGACGGCCTGGTCAACGGCTATGAATACCGGGCCGGGACGAGCCCGACCAATCCGGCGTCCCTCTTGATCGTGACGGGGATGGAGTTCGCTCCCGACGGGCGGCCGGTCTTTTCGTGGAGCAGCGCCAGCAACAGGCGCTATGCCATCCTGGCGGGAACGAACGTGAACCAAGGCCTGATCCAGGTCGTCGCGAGCAACCTTCCGGCCATGCCGCCGTACAATTCGCATACCGTGGATGTGCCGGTTACGGGCGCTCGCTTTTTCCGCGTCCGACTGTTGGAAAACTGATCGTCGTTGCCGTGCCGTAAGGACGGTCAGCCGATCAGCACCTCGAGGCCGCGTTCTTCCGGCCGGATCGGCAGGGGGACCCACTGTCCTCGGCTGCGGTCGGACGCATGGAAGCCGATGATGATTTCGAGCGCCGCCAGGCCGTCTTCGCCGGTGCAGGCGGGCTGTCCGCCGGTCTCGAGGCAATGGACCAGGTCTGTCACGGCGCGGTCGAGCGACGTGCGGCCGTCGGCTGCGATTTCCAGTTTCCGCGCCGCGCCCTGCCAGGGTTCGATCAGGGCTTCCTTTCCGCGGATCGTGAGCTGGCCCGCGGTGCCGGCGATCTGCACGGCGAGGGGAAGGCCGGTTTCGGCGGGGGCGTTGATGAAGGCCTTGAGGCCGGCCGTGAATTCGATCGCGCCCCAGCCGCCGGGATCGCGGAACTGTTTCCCGCGGCAATCCGGGGGGACCGCGGGATCGAGGACGCCGCTCACGGCGAGGGGTTCGCGGGCCAGGAGGAGGCGAAGGGCGTCGAACAGGTGGGTGCCGATGTTGCCCAGCCGGCCCGAGGGCCAGTGGGCCAGGGCCTGGCGGGGCTCGCCCACGGCGCCGTCGCGGAGGGCGGCCGCGGCGGCCTGCCACAGCGGGTGCCAGCGGCGGCTGTGGTTGACGGCCAGGAGGGTCCCGTGGCGGCGGCAGGCGGCGAGGGCGAGGTCGGCGGCGGCGAGGCTGGTGGCGAGGGGTTTTTCGCAGAGCACGGCGCGGACGCCGGCTTCGGCGCAGGCGATGGTGATGTCGGCGTGGAAGGGGCTGTTAGTCGCGATGCTGACGATCTCCGGTTTTTCGGCGGCCAGCAGGTCGCGCCAGTCGGCGTAGGCGGTGACGGCGCCCTGCCGGGCCTTGAAGCGGGCCCGGCGCCCTTCGTCGCGGCTCGAGCCGGCGGCGAGGCGGATGCGGGGGTGGGCGGCGAGGGCGGCGGCATGGGTGCCATCGAGGTTGGCCACGTTCTGGCCGATGGCGTCGCCGGACACCTGGTCGCCGGCGCCGATGAAGCCCAGGCCGATGACGGCGGCTTTCCATTTGTGTTCGTTCATGACAGTGTTAGCACTGCGAGTAGCCGCAGCCGTGGCACTTGGTGCAGCCTTCCTCGAAGATCAGGACGCCGCCGCATTCGGGGCAGCGGATCTTGTAGCCGTTCATTTCGGATTCACTGGCGGTATCCTGGCCCGGGACATGGTCGGCCTTGGTTCCGCGGGTGATCGAGGACAGGTCGGCCGTTCCCAGCAGCAGGGCGTGGAGGCCCGAGATGGCCTTGGCGCGCTGGTATTTCTGGATGGCCTTGGCCAGGCCGTCCGCCAGGGAGGCGATCCGGCCGTCCTTCGTGGGGACGGAGAGGCTGGAGCCGATCCCGTCGAGCTGCGACACGATCTCGTTCAGCGAGCCGTTCACGCGCAGGTAGAGGGAGATGAGGCGGCACATGCCTTCCAGGTCCGAGCACGCCAGGTCGCCGCCCTTCCCCAGCTGCGCGAAGATCTCGTATTCGCGCTGGGCGATGGGATCGACCACGATCTTGATGTGCATGTTCCCGAAAGGGGTAACCTGCTTGATGCGGACGGCCGACATGATCTCGGGCAGGGGCATGGGCTTGCTGGGCTTGACGGGCTCGTCCTTCTTTTTCTCCGCCTTGGCGGCCAGCGCCATGGGCTGGTTCTGGCGGCAGCCGTCGCGGTAGACGGTGACGCCCTTGCAGCGGTGCTCGTAGGCCATCAGGTAGATCGAGCGCACCTGTTCGACGGTGGCGTCGTGCGGGAAGTTGATGGTCTTGGAGATCGAGGCGTCGCAGTGCTTCTGGAAGGCCGCCTGCATGCGGATGTGCCATTCGGGGGCGATGTCGTGGGCGGTGCAGAAGACCCGGCGAACGTCCTCGGGGATTTCCTCCATGGTCCGGATCGAGCCGTGCTCGGCGATCCGCTCCATCAGCTTCTTGCTGGCGAAGCCGCGCTCCTTCGCGACCCGCTCGAAGGGGGCGTTGGCCTCGAGCAGCTTCTGGCCATCCATCACGTGCCGGAAGAAGACGAGGGAGAAGAGCGGCTCGATGCCGCCCGAGCAGTTGGCGATGATGCTGATGGTGCCCGTGGGGGCCACGGTGGTGGTGCAGGCGTTGCGCAGGCGGACGCCGCGCTTCTCCCAGCGGCTGCCTTTCCAATTCGGGAACACCCCCCGCTCGGCGGCGAGGGCCTCCGAGGCCGCGTGCGACTCGTCGTTCAGGAACTGCATCACCTTTTCCGCGAAGGCGACGCCGCTCTCGCTGTCGTAGGGGATCCCGAGGGCGAAGAGGGCGTCTGCG
>JBIIYJ010000378.1:0-4758 GCA_044346855.1 Kiritimatiellia bacterium | reverse complement strand
GGCGTGATGGGGCTGAGCGGCGGCGGCACGATGACGCTGTGGTCGACGCTGTGCGATCCGCGGTTCAAGGCCACGGAGATCATCTGCTACAGCGACCTGTGGGCCTACTTCGGCATGCGCGACCTGAACTATTGCGGGTCGCAGGTGGCGCCGGGGCTGTTCAAGCTGGTGGACCTGCCCGAGGCGCAGGGGCTTATCGCGCCCCGCCCGCTGCTGGTGGACATCGCCGCGTATGACACCTGCTTCATCGTGGATACGGCCATGCAGTGCTTCAACCAGGTGAAGAAGATCTACAAGGCGGCGGGGGCGTCTGAGAACCTTGAGCTCGATTTCTACCAGAACGAGCATGCCTGGGGCGGAAACAAGTCCGAGGCGTTCTTCAAGACGCATCTTCAGTTTTGAGGTAGGGCTCGCGGTAGCTCGCCCCTCCAGTTGGCTTGCGAACGTATTCTGGAGGGCGGGGCTACCGCGAGCCTGACTTCGTCAGGCTTTCACCGAATACCGCACCCAGCCCTTGACGGACTTGCCGGGTTCCACGGTCAGCACATTGGCGACCGAATTGTCGCCCTTGGCCGCCAGGTTCTGGCCGTTGGGAGAGGTGGTCAGGTTTTCCACGCAGACGAAGGGCGCCTCGGCGGAGGCCGTGTAGGCGATCATGTGGGGGAAATGCTCGCTGGCCTCGATGACGAGGCGCTTGCCCAGCGCATCGTAGATCACCTCGGCTGAATCGCCCGGCTGGCGCTTGAAGAAGACGTTGTCGGGGGTCAGGTCGCCCAGAGGCTTCGCCTTGCGGAAGTCGAGAGGCGTGCCCGCGACCGGCTTGGTTCCGCCCGTCGGCACGAGATCTTTCGACTCCAGGGTGGCGTCGCAGGGAATGCGCAGGCGGACTTCGGTGCGCTTCCCGTGGATCTTCCACCAGGGGTGGATGCCGTAGCCGAAGGGCAGGCGCCGGGTGTCGTGGTTGATGACCTCGAACGTGACGGTCAGGCCGTTATCGTCGAGGGCGTGGACCAGTTTGAACGTGCAGGCGAAGGGGAAGCCCTCATAGACGGGCGAGCCGGGCTTGATCTCGATGCAGGAGGTCACGCGGGAGGGCTCGGCCTTGAACTCGAAGGCTTCGTCGCGAACGAGGCCGTGGATGAAGACCTGTTCGCCCCGCTTGTTCTGGACGATTTTGCGGCCTTCGAACTCGTAGGAGCAGTTGGCCAGGCGGCAGGGGGTGGGGAACATGTTGAAGGCGCCGGTGTATTTTTCGCCCTTGGCGAGGAGCGCCTCGTCGTAGTGCATGAACTCCACGCCGCCGGACTTGAACGAGGTCAGGTTCGACCCGTAGCCGGGCGTGATGGAGGCGGCGTAGTCGCGGTGGGTAATGACGACGGGTTTCAGGGCGCCGGGCGCGGGCTTTTGCATGAATGGTCCTCCACTATTATTTCTCATGGAAATTACTTAAAATGCGCCTTTATACAAGTCAAATGTGGGACTCCCGATTGACCAAGACGTGGCACGGGTCTTCCGACCCGTGTCCCGCGTGAAGGATGGCGAATGCCTGCGAAGGACGAGTCTGCCTCGCGGCACGGGTTTTCAATGGCCTCGCATCCCGCACGGGTCAGGAGACCCGTGCCCACTTCCTTTTGTAGTCCTTCCCAGCCAACAGTTAGTGGCACGTGTCTCCTGACCCGTGTCCCGCGTGAAGAATGGGCGAATACCGGCGAAGAGCGGAGCCTGGATAGGAGTTGCTTCTTTCCGTCACAGCAGGATTGACTTCTTGCCACAATCCTTGTTCTTTCCTATTCTAGGATCGAATTTTAAATGGGGACGCTATTTTTTCCCGCCAGGTCAAGTTGAAGCTGCCCCATATGTATAAACGAGGGGAGATTCAGGATGAGCAACCCGTCAGGCCGCCCAGCCGCTACTCGTGTGTTTCTTTCCTATGCCCGGGGCGATGACGAGTCGTTTGTCCGACGGTTGCATGACGGATCATTTGTGTCTAATTTGAGTTGACTGCTTCGTTGGCGTGTCCTTTGAGCGGAGGGCGGCCAAGTCGTATGTCGGATCAAGGGCGCCTTTATATGCTCCGTCGGGTAGGATCCTTTTGAAAAGCCGGCGCATTGCCGTGGCTCTTTTTTTTGGATCGCTATCGAAGGTGCTGTTCACAGGGTGACCAGGTCTCGTAATAGTTTGATATCCGCCGCCCGCTTCTCGTCGTTCTCCGTTTCGAGGCATTTGCCGATCCTGGCGAAGCGGGAGTCGTTCATGATGAGGCGGAAGGGCTCGATTCCAAGCTGGCCGTCGCCGAGGTGGGCGTGGCGGTCGACGTGGGAATTGAAGCCGGTGAGGGAGTCGTTGATGTGGAAGAAATGCAGGCGGGAGAGGGGCAGGGCCGTTTTGAGGGCCCCGATGGTTTTCTCGTAGGTTTCTTCGGTCCGGATGTCATAGCCGGCGGCGAAGATGTGGCAGGTGTCCACGCAGATGCCGAGCCGCTTGGCGGTCTTTGCCTTGTCGATGATCGCGGCCAGGTGTTCGAAGCGCGAGCCGATGACATGGCCCGCGCCGGCGGTGGTCTCCAGCAGCACGGTGGTGGCCGTGTTTTCCGAGTCGGCATAGGCCCGGTCCAGGGAGGCGGCGATCTTGACGATGCCCTCCTCCATGGACTGCGTTCCGGCCGAGCCGGGGTGAATCACCAGATAGGGGATGTTGAGCGCCTGGCAGCGGCGCAGTTCGTCGGCGAAGGCCGAGGCGGACTTCTCCTGGAATTCCCCGGCCGCGGCCAGGTTGATCAGGTACGAGGCGTGGGAGACGGCCAGGACGCCTGTCTCCTTCTGGAGCGCCAGGAACTGGGCCACCGTTTCATCCGCGATCCTGTACGGCTTCCATTGACGCGGAGAGGAGGTGAAGAGCTGGGCGACGGGGCATTCCCACTGGCGGGCTTCCTCGAGGGCGTGGTGCGCCCCTCCGGCGGTTGAAAAGTGCGCGCCGATCATCGGCGGCGTTCCGTTTTTTTCATTGTGCCTTGGCATGGGGAAAGCCTATCCTGTGACCGTGCGTTTGGCAATATTGAAAGGAGCGTTCGGATGAATGGCTCTGACTATCGGCGGCTGATGGACGAGATCGGGATCTGGGAGCGGGAGGGGCTGATCACCGGCGACCAGGCGCTGAGCCTGCGGGCGCGTTATCCGGAGCCCGCCTCCAAGAGCTGGGCGCTCATCATCACCAGCGTGTTCGGCTCAATGCTCGTGGGGCTGGGCATCATCCTGCTGCTGGCCTACAACTGGGACGAGCTTTCGCGGCCCCTGCGCGCCGTCATCGCCTATCTTCCCCTGCTGGGCGCCCTGGGTCTTTGCGCCTGGATCGTGTTCACCGGGAAAACGGGCACGGGACTCCGCGAAGGGGCCGGCACGTTCCTGGCGCTGGCGGTCGGGGCGTCCATCGCGCTCGTGGCGCAGACCTACCAGTTGGGCGGCACGTTCCGGACCTTCACCCTGGTCTGGATGCTGTTGATTCTGCCCTCCGTCTATGTTCTGGACGCCGTGATGCCCGCGCTCATCTATCTGGTCGGCATCACGGGGTGGGCGATCGGGCAGCGGTGCTATGACGACAACCCCTACTGGTTCTGGGGCCTGCTGGCGCTGGTTGTTCCCTATCTGGCCTGGATCCGGCTCCGGGACCGCGACAGCGTGAAGGGGGTCTGGCTGCTGTGGGGGCTGATGCTGGCGGTGCTGTCCGGCGTGGCCACGGGGATGCGGGGGGACGAGCCCGTGCTCTGGTTCTCCCTGTATGCGTCGCTCTTCAGCGCCTGTCTTCTCGCCGACGAGCTGTGGGGCGCCCAAAACCTGACGCTCTGGGGGCGGCCGCTCACGCTGCTCGGGGGCGGCGGCCTGGGCGTCATGGTCTTCCTCTATTCCTTCGTCTGGTTCTGGGAGGACATGGAGCGCCATTACCGCTATTACTGGCGGGAAACCGACATCGGCCCGGATCTCGTTTTTGCCTCGGTCACGCTGCTGCTGGCGGTGGTGCTGGGGGTAATCGCCTTCAGGCGGATCCGGAGCCCCGCGCTTCGGCTGGCCTCCGCATTCCCGGTGGTGGCCGCCCTGCTGGTTGCGCTGAACACGGCACTGGACGGGGCGGAGCTGATACCCGCGGTTCTGATGAACCTGTATGCGTTCTCGCTGGCCGGGCTGGTCGTGGTACAGGCGGTCCGGGAGATGAAGCTGGGGCTGATGAACCTGGGGCTGCTCCTGCTGGCCGCCCTGCTTATTTCGCGGTTTTTCGATGCCGACATGAGCATCCTGGGGCGGGGGATCGCCTTCATCGTGCTGGGGCTGGCCTTTCTGGGGGCGAACGGATTCATGATCCGGAGGAGGCGCGCGTCATGAACAAGACATGGCAGGCGGTGTTGTTTGTGGTGATGAGCGCGGCGATGCTGGCGGTGCCGGCCTCCCAGATGTTCCGCTACGAGCGGGTGCTGCAGCAGGGCAGGGCGTTCCGGTTCCGGACCCAGCCCGTCGATCCGTACGACGCGTTCCGCGGCCGGTATGTCCAGCTGCGGTTCGAGAACCTGTCGGCCCCGGTTCCCCCCGGGATGTCCTATCGCGATGACGCCGTCGCATATGCCCGGATTGTGGAGCGAGCCGACGGGTTTGCGCGGATCGAGTCGCTTTCCGAAAAGCCGCCCGAGGGGACAGCGGATTACGTGAAGGTGGAGTTGGGCTGGTATATGGATTATCCGACCAACCGGACCGTGTCGGTGAGCGTGCCGTT
>JBIIYJ010000377.1:0-4762 GCA_044346855.1 Kiritimatiellia bacterium | reverse complement strand
CGCAACGACGCCCTGGGACGGGCGGTCCGGAAGGGCCGGTTTTCGCCCCGCGAAAACGGAGCTTGACAGCCTGCGCCGTTTGCCGACATACAACGGTTTAGTTTACATAAGATATATTATGCGACACGATATGCTGTTAATAGCCTAAGTGGTTGATGTGCAATGAGTTACGATGCCTGTTGATAAGCTGGTGAATTGAAGTTCGTTTTTACGGAGCGAACAAGATGTGAACAGGCCTGCTTTCAGGACTGTTATTTGGAGGGCGGAGCCGGAGTAGCAGACGAAGCGTCGCTACCCGACAAGCTCCGCGACGCCTCAGGCGCATGTCCGGCGCAACTCTGGCGCATGAGGGCTCGCAGAACTCGCCCCTCCGTTTGGCGGTTGCATGAATGTCATACGGAGGGCGGAGTTCCACGACGCCACGGGCGCATGTCTGGCGCATCTCTGGCGCATGAGGGCTCGCGGAGCTCGCCCCTCCGTTTGGCGGTTGCTAGACTGTCAAACGGAGGGCGGAGCTCCGCGACGCCTCAGGCGCTTAATGAATAAGGCCGAACCGGCGGCTGATCGGCCAATAGACGAAAAAGGCCGGACCCATCAGCTTCTCTTCGGGGATGGGGCCGAAATAGCGGCTGTCCCGGCTGTTCATGGTGTTGTCGCCCAGGCCGAAATAATGGCGGGCCGGAACCGAGTATTCATCCTGCGCCGTCCGGAGATACTGGACATCAGGAAGAAATTTTCCGTTCTGGTAGCCATATTCGTAGCCCGGCTGGCAGGTAACGACCTTATTCATGAGCCGGTTTCCGGACATCGGCTCGCCGTTCACAAAAAGCATCGGGGAATCGATCCGCAGCCGATCCAGGGGCCGCCCGGCAAGCCGCTTGATGTAATGGGTGTCGGGTGTGACGTCCTGCATCTTCTCCGTCGAAAACACCATCACTTCCCCCACCCTGGGCCGCCGGAAATTCCAGGCCATCCGGTTGACGAACAGATGGTCGCCGGCAACCCTCAGCCCCGACGCCAGGAGCTGGCCCGGCACCACGTTGTCCCCGGACGCCGCATGGAGCGTCAGATCCCTGGAAAACTGGTAGCCCTTATCACCGATGAACCAGCGGACGTCGGGCGCCCGTTCGGGCAGTGTCGGATCCCGGATGATTCGGCCGGCGCTCTGGGCCCGGACCTCGAACGGGATCTCGCCCGTCACCAGGGTGCGCAGCAGGCGGAGCGGGATGAAATCCCGGAAAACGGCCGGCGCCGTGTCGGGCTTGAAATAGATGCCATAGAGCGACGGTTGCATGGAGCCCGTCGGAATCTTGAACGGCTGCAGCAGGTACGTCCGGAAACCCATGGCCACGGCCAGGGCGACCACGATCAGTTCCACCCACTCCCGGACCACCGGATGGCGCGGCGGCGGGTAGACGGTGCGGGCGGCCTCGGTGGCCTCGTCCGCAGCTTTGTCGTAAGCGGCGGAATCCCCGCGCTTGAGGATGTCGCGCAGGGCCCGCTCGGCGGCGTCAAGGCGGTCGAGGGCGGCCCGGGGCGCGATGTCGGCCCGCATGTTTCGGGCCAGGTGAATGCCCTGCAGAATCCCGTGGGACTTTTTCTTCAAGCGGCGTTTTTCGAAAAAAAGCATGGCGTGTCCTGGGTTACAGGCCGGTTTTCAGAACGGAGATGAACGCTTCCTGCGGCACGTTGACGCTGCCGATCGACTTCATCTTCTTCTTGCCTTCCTTCTGGCGCTCGAGCAGCTTGCGCTTGCGGGAAATGTCGCCGCCGTAGCACTTGGCCGTCACGTCCTTGCGCATGGCCTTGATCGTTTCCCGGGCGATGATCGTCTTGTTGATGGCCGCCTGGACGGGAATGGTGAACTGGTGCGACGGGATGACCTCCTTGAGCGCCTCGCACATCTGCCGGCCGCGGTAGACGGCCTTGGAGCGGTGCACGATGGCCGAGAAGGCGTCCACCGGCTCGCTGTTCAGCAGGATGTCCAGCTTGACCAGGTCCGACTCCTGGTACCCGCTGTGCTCGTAGTCCATGGAGGCGTAGCCCTTGCTGACGTTCTTGAGGGCGTCATGAAAATCGACCAGGATCTCGTTCAGGGGAATCTGGCAGGTCATCATGATGCGGGTGATGTCGAGCGATTCCGTCTTGACCACCTCGCCGCGCCGCTCCCGGCAGATGCGGATGATGTCCCCGATGTTCTCGTTCCGGCAGATGATGAAGGCCCGGATCATCGGCTCCTCCATCCGGTCGATCTTGGTGGGGTCCGGCATGTGATGCGGGTTGTCGATCTCGATGAACTCGCCGTTCTTCAGGTAGATCCGGTAGATTACGGAGGGATAGGTGCTGATGATATCCATGTCGAACTCGCGCCGCAGCCGCTCCTGGACGATCTCCAGGTGCAGCAGACCCAGGAAGCCGCAGCGGAATCCGAAGCCCAGGGCGACGGACGATTCGGCCGTGTAAACGAGCGAGCTGTCGTTGAGCTTGAGCTTCTCCAGGCTGTGCTTCAGCTTTTCGAGCTCGGCCGTGTCGACCGGGTAGATCCCGCTGAACACCATGGGATGCACCTCGCGAAAGCCCGGAAGCGCTTCCTTGGCGGGCTTGTACGCGTCGGTGATGGTGTCGCCGGTCTTGACCTCCTCGGCTTCCTTCACCGTCCCGATGATGTACCCCACCTGCCCCGCCTCGAGGGACGCCGTGGGCATGGGCTTGGGCCGGAAGACGCCGACCTCCTTGACCTCGGTCGTGAGGCCGCTCTTCATGAGCTTGATCTTGTCGCCGGCCTTGATGCGGCCGTCCACCACGCGCACATACGGCACGACGCCGCGGAATGGATCGTAATTGGAGTCGAAAATCAGGGCGCGCAGCGGAGCGCCTTCCTGCGTTTTCGGGGGCGGCACGCGGGCCAGGACCTGGTCCATGACGGCCTGGATGTTGAGTCCCGTCTTGGCGCTGATGCGGGGCGCGCCCTCCATGCTCAGCGCCAGGATGTCCTCGACCTGCTTGGCGACCTCGTCCACCTTGGCGGTGGCCATGTCGACCTTGTTCAGCACGGGAATGATCTCGAGATTGTTGTCGATGGCCAGGTAGGCGTTGGCCACGGTCTGCGCCTCGACGCCCTGCGTGGCGTCGATCAGCAGCACCGCGCCTTCGCAGGCCGCCATGCTGCGGGAGACTTCGTAGGTGAAATCGACATGGCCGGGGGTGTCGATCAGGTTCAACTCGTAATCGGTGCCGTCGGCGGCCTTGTAGTACATGGTGACGGGATGCGACTTGATCGTGATTCCGCGCTCCCGCTCCAGATCCATGCCGTCGAGGATCTGCTCCTTCATGTCGCGGTCCTGGATGGTGCCGGTCATCTGCAGCAGGCGGTCGGCCAGGGTGGACTTGCCGTGGTCGATATGGGCAATGATGCAGAAGTTGCGGACATGGTTCAGATCACGCGGCATGCGTCAAATTCCTTTCCGGAAGGATCCGGAGGTTTCAGGATAGGCATCGGCGGCGGCCTGGCGCATGGCGGCGACGGCCGCCTTCATGTCCGGAGCCGTATACAATGAGGTGCCCGCCACGAAAATGCTGGCGCCGTGGGCGGCGGCGACCGGCGCGGTTTTCAGATCGATGCCGCCGTCGACAGACAGGTCGAACTCCAAGCCGTGCGCGCGGCGGTAGTCGAAGAGCTCCCGCATCTTGGGCATGACGGACTGCATGAAGCTCTGCCCGCCGTAACCCGGATGCACGCTCATGCACAAGACGTCGTCCACCAGCCCCAGCACGGGAAACACGGCGGAGGCCGGGGTGTCGGGATTGAGGGTAATGCCCGGCCGAGCGCCAAGCGAGCGGATCTCCCGGAGGGCGCCGGGAACGTCGCAGTCGGCCTCGATGTGGATCAGCAGCGTGTCGGCCCCGGCCTCGATGAACCGCTTCTGGTATCGGTCGGGCCGGGACATCATGAGGTGCACGTGGAGCTCCGCCGCAACGGTCCGGCGCGCCATCTTCACCACGTCCGGCCCCATGCTCAGGTTGGGCACGAAATGGGCGTCCATGATGTCGATATGGAGCGCATCGCCCCCCGCCTCGACCGCTTTTAGGCAGCCATCGGCCAGATGGCCGAAATCGGCCGCCAGGAGGGACGGCAGGATCCGGATTCCGGGGCGGCGGCCTGGTTTTCGGTTGTCTGGCTGTTGTTGCATCGAATTTTCAAGTATGCCACGTCAATAGCCGACACGCCAGAGAAAAAGACCTTTTGAAGGGGCCGTGGGGACCCGGGCCGTGCGGACTCCGGAGTTGCGGATCGCCAGCAGGGCGTCGGGGGAAAGGGCCCCCTCCCCGATCCGGATGAGGATGCCGGCGATGCTCCGGACCATCTTGTAAAGGAACCCTTCCCCGCGGACGACCAGCGTCAGGTCGGCCCCCTTCTTGATCAGATCAACCCGGGTCACCTCGCGGACGGTGCTTTCCACCTCGCGGTTGGGATTGGCGGTCAGCGCGGCGAAATCATGCCGCCCCACCAGGTGCCGGGACGCCTTGCGCATGGCCTCCACATCCAGGGGGCGCGCCACGTGGGCGCGGTACAGGCGGAGATGCGGCGGCAGCACGGGGCCGTTCCAGATGAAGTAGCGGTATTCCTTCCAGCGCGCGGAGCGGCGGGCGTGGAAGTCCTCCGCCGCCGGCGCGCAGGCCGTGATGCGGATATCCGGGGGAAGCAGGGCGTTCAGCGCGCGCTGCACGGCCTTGGGCGCCATCGGACCAGCCAGGTCCGCAT
>JBIIYJ010000376.1:0-4769 GCA_044346855.1 Kiritimatiellia bacterium | reverse complement strand
TGCTCTTGTCCTTGTCGCCGCCCAGCACATCCCGGTAGACGTCCAGGCCGTGCTCGTCGAGGAATCCCTGCACGACGGCGCTGTCGTTGGACGAGACGATGTAGATGTCGGCGAATTCCGCCAGGCGTCGGAGCGCCTCCGGGATGCCGGGAAAGAACAGGTAGCGGCCCGACTTGGCCGCAAGCCGCTCCGCCATCCCGCGAAAGACATCGTCCCGGAGCTTACCGTTGAGGCCGGCGCGGGCCATGCCTTCATAGAAGTTGGTGTCGAAGAGGGCGAGGAAGTCCTCCCGCGTGCGGACCTGCTCGAAGCCGTGGGCGCGGCAGGAGTCGAGAAAGGCGTCCAGGAAGTAGTCCAGGGAATCCACCAGGACGCCGTCGTAGTCGAACAGGACAAGCGGGCGCATGGATCAGGCTTTTCCCCCAAGGCGATAGAGCGCCGCCTTGGTTTTCTGCCGCCAGGCGGCGTCCTTGGGGAAGGCCTCGAACGACTTCAGGAGCGCGAGGCGGCGGTCGTCCCGCTCCACGCCCAGGGTCTGGAGGAGGGCGTAGTCCTGCAGGCTTTCCCCGAAAATCTCCCAGCGCATGGAATCGATGGGGCCGTCGGGGCCGGGGTAGACGACGAACGTGTCGCCGTAGGCCCAGCCGGGCCAGCGCATCCCGTCCTGGCAGCTGAACGGGTCGATCAGGTTGCGGGTCTGGGATTCGTACCAGTAATTGTAGCCCCAGTGCAGGAAACCCTTGAACGGCCAGCGGTAGAAGAGGAAGCCGTGCATGGCGATCTTGGCCAGGGGGGTGTCCATCAGGCGGTTGAGGAACGGACCCCGCGGGCCGCAGCAGTAGTAGCACCAGCAGGGGATCTTCTCGTTCACGAACCCGAGGGCGGTCCCGATGCTGGGGATCGGCATGTCCGTCAGCTTTTCGTGGGCGAACCGGATGTCGCTGAGCGCGTCCATGACGGTCATCCACGGGGCCAGTTCCTTCAGCAGGGCGCGGGCGGCCTTGTAGTTGGCCAGCGCCTCGTCGCCATGCGGCTCGTCCGAGACGTGGAAGAAGGTTTTGTCGAGGATCCCCTCGGCCTGGAGGAACCGGCGCAGCGCCGGCAGGTACTGCGAGAGGAAGGCGCGGTAGGTCGGTGAGGTCGCGCCCGTGTCGGCCGGCCAGAGCAGTTTCTCGTCCTTCCCCTGGCCCTCGTAGATGCGGATGGCGTGGCGGACGCCCCACTGGGTGAAGGGATGGCACCACTCGAAGCGGGTGATCCCCTCCGCGGCGGCGAGCCGGATATAGCGGCGGACATCAGACCAGTCGAACGCGTAGCGGTCCTTTCCGGCGCGTCGGACGCGGAGGAGCTGACTGGGCGTCTTGACGCCGTCGAGGGGTGGTGTAAATACGGGAACATACAGCGTGTTCTGGCCGTGGCCGGCCACGTTTCGGATGTATCGCGCCAGGATCTCCCAGAACCGCTTGTCGAACAGGTCGGTCTTGTACTGGTCGATCAGGGCGTCGGCGTAGAACCAGTGCGTGATGTCGAAGTCCTTGCGGGGGGCGATCAGCAGGCCGTGGAGCGTGACCGCGAGGCGGTGGGTGACGGGCTTGCCTTTTTCATGCGCCAGGGTGACCGTCACCGTGTGGCGGCCGGGGGCAGCGTCGGGGCCGGGTATGACGGTGATCCAGAACGCGTGCGTTTCATCGGCGGGAAGCAGCGCCTTGTTCTCGTCGAACAGGGGATCCGGCACGTAGCCCGGAATCTGATCAAGACCTTCCACGTCGAGCGGGTCGCCGTTGACCGGGGTGTTGTGATGGCGGACCGGGACGAACCCGACCCGGCGCACCCGCACCGACCAGCCCGCGGGGCCGGTCGCTTCGGCCGTGACGAACCCGACCGTGTCGCCGCGTATGGCAGCCTGGAAACTGAACTGCTCGTTACGGGCGGCTTCCAGGCGCTGCAGGGAAGTCCTGGGGGCAGGCGTGGAGGGGAAATGGCGGACAACCGAGGGGGCGAGCCATGTTTTCAACTTCATCGAGAGTCTCCCTGATTAGCCGCTCATTATAGCGACAGGGGCAGGGAAGGGGAAATGAAATCGGCGACCCTGAAAGCGGTCCGCGCTAGGGGCAGCCGGGCGCCTCGAGGCCGTAGGTGAGCCAGCGGACGGGGCGCCCGCGATCGTCTTCCGCCTCGAGCGTGCAGAGCGGCCGCAGGCCGCAGGCCTCCATGAGGCGGCGGGAGGCCCTGTTCTCCTCGGCGCAGCGCCCCAGGACGCGCCGGCAATTCCAGCGGTCGAAACAGAGTCGGATCAGGGCGGTGAGGGCTTCCTTGCCGAAGCCGCGACGCCGGAGATCGGGTTCGAACCAGAGACCGATTTCGGACGCGCCTTCCGCATCCCGACTGACGCGGGCGCCGCCGACCGGTTTGCGGCCCCCTTTGAACAGGATGCACAGGCTGACCGCGCCGGATTCCGAGGCGTCCGCCGCGGCGGACTCCCGGATCATTGTCGCGGCCAACCGGGCGGGCGCCAAAAGCCGGCCGGATGAATCGAAAAGGTAACGATCGTTCAGCTGGCCAAGCAGTTTCACCAATGCGGCGCGATCGGATTCTCGGAATGGGCGCAGGACCAGGCGGGCGGTTCTCAGGACTGGGACGCGGACGTGACGTCTGGGCGTCACCGGGGGCATGACTCGAGCAAGTCCCACATGGTGCGCACATAGAAGCGGTAGTTCTCGAGCGGCGTGCCGTTCGGTATCCGGTGATCCAGCGCGAGAATGCATCCCCCGCTTTTGACCATGGGCGGGACTTTATACAGCAGTTCACGCTCGATTTCGGCCTTCGAGCGGCGGAGCACATGCTTGTCGATCCCGCCCCAAAAGGCCATTTTCGCGCCGAACTGTTCCCGTAATTTCACTATGTCCATGCCGGCGGCCGGCTCGAGCGGAAGCATGGCGTTGAGGCCGCATTCGATGAAGGCGGGAATGACATGAGTCATCTCGCCGTCGCTGTCCTGCAGGAACAGCCGCGTTCCCCGGGCCGAAAGAAGATCCCACGCTTTGCGATAGTAGGGCTTGATGAATTCGAGAATCTGGGCCGGCCCGGCAAGGGGGCCCGACTTGCCGGCCATGTCCTCGTGGACATACAGGATGTCAACCGGTATGACGGCTGAAACGCGTTCCAGGACCCGGTAGGCCGTATCGCCAATGGTGTTCAGAATGTCGTGGACAAGGTCGGGCTGATCGTAATAGGCCACGCACAGGGCTTCTTCCCCCATGAGCTGGCGGGGTTCGTCAAAGCCGCCGGGAATGGATACCTGGATGGCGATGCCCTTCCGCCGCAACTCACGGCCCCGGGCTTCCCAATCGCCCGCCAGACGGCTTTCCTGGAATGCGTACCAGGGTTTGACGCGGCGCCAGTCGTCCCAGTTCCGGACGGGATAATCCAGTGGCAGGGGAATGGTGGCGGAAGTCTTGAAGAGCTTTGTCCGCCGCCCGAAATGGTCGCGCATGATGCGATACTCGTCGGTTTCCTCAAGCACGGACGGGGCCAGCCCGGTGATGGCGCCGGTAATCACCCCAAGGCCTTCCTTCGCCGGGCAGCGATAGCGGAAGGCGGAGAGATCCAGTTCGGCCGGCGTCGCGCCCTGCTCAAGCCACTCTTCCTTGAGCCCCAGGAGCGGGCCGAAGATCTCATCGAAAAGGGGCCTCACGTTGGCGCGGAATGTCATGTGATCCAGGAATTCCTCGCGGAAAACCTCGGGTGTCTTGCGGATGGCCAGATCGGCGTGGGTCTTATAGATAAGGGGTCGGCTCATCCTTTCAGTATGGCAAAGGTCTGGAGCGGATGTCCAGCTTCGGTTTGAGACGCAGACATGTGCCATGGGCCGCTTGACATCAACTGGCTTTTAGTTTAGATAGTCAAAAATACTATGGGGGGTATATGAGAATTGTACTGTCAGGTCTGATCGTGCTCGCGGCCGCTTGCAGTCTGGCTCAATCATCCTACACGGCGGTTGACAATTTCAATGACGGCTTGAGGAACAAGGCTCTGTGGAAAAAATTGTCGTATAAGCCGACGACCCAACTGATTGAATCAAACCGGCGCCTGCGTTTCGTGACCGGCGATGTCAATCCGCTGGAATCAACGTTTGCCATGTGGCGGTTGAAGACCACCCGCGTCATGGTCAATTCAGACACGATTGAAACCACAGTCATGGTCAACATTCCGTCTCTATTCAATTACGATACCGATTCGATTCTGCGCATGGGCATTCGGTGGAGCGATCCGACTGACAGCCGAAACAACATCACCCTCGCGTTGCAAAGGAAAGCGACCGGTGTAAACTTCCATGTCACCCACGGAGGCGCCGGGGGGGGCGGCGGGGCTACCGAATTCGCCATACCCGACGGCATTCGGCGCGTATACCTGAGCATCCTGTATTCCTGCCAATCAGACACGGCCACCTTCTGGTGGCACGTTCCCGGACAAATGGTCTGGAACAAATTGCCGTTGGATATGGATTTAAACAGCGAATGGGGTCTCCCGGGTAACACCGTTACCCTCAAAGCCTATCTGTTCGCCGAATCCTACAATTACTGGCCTACTATTGGAAGTAACCTCTATTTTGACAATTTCAAACTCGTTCATCAGATGCCCTGGTGAACGGATGACGCTCAGTCGATGATGCCGATCTTCTGTTCGTCCGAATTCCCCTTCAACTCCGGGGCATACATGGCCCAGATCCGGGCTGGCAGCACGCTGAAACGGCCGGGGATTTCCGCCCG
>JBIIYJ010000375.1:0-4780 GCA_044346855.1 Kiritimatiellia bacterium | reverse complement strand
GCCGAGTATCTGCTGGTAATGCTGGGTAAGATCACTCATGCGGTTATTCTAACCGATGGCCGCTCCTTTTCATCTGGAAAATTAGGCAGCGGTCAGTTTAAAATCCCCCCACAAACCCGGAAGCGCCCAAAAAACGTCTAAACTCACAAGAACAAAAGAACAAGGAGGATAAGGTAGATGGGAACGAATAGAAGGCTTCGTCCTCGCTTGACCGCTGAGTATGCAACACCCACAACAATGAGGCATAAACATGCCAGAGTCGCAGATGTCAACAAAAGCAGCCCGACCAGGGGCATGATCAAGAAGTTCAGGTTGACTTGGATGTTCATGAGTTTGGGGTGCTCGCTCATTGTGCGTTTAGTTCCCCGGCACCGATTCTGCGGTAGCTCGGATACCCCAAGTGACGAAGGACTCTTCCATTCCGTTACCGATCCTTTCTTGCCATTTTCCGAGGCAACGGCATCCCACCCGCCTTGCTCTGCGTAACAGAACTTGCCGATGAACAGACCCATTGAACGGTCGGGGTAGTTTCCCGCTGACATGATGATTGAATTGTCGTTATCGTTAATGATAAGACCGTCAATAAAGATCACGTAGGCCCCCTTCAAAGGGGAATGCCACCAGAAGTCAAATTTTCCTCCAGCGCCTCCAGCTCCGTGTCCGAAAAGAACGAGCCCATATAAAGTACTGTTTTGTTGCATCCATGTTTCAGCTGCACTCCTGATCGCGCACTCAGGAATATTGTCCCTATCATGGCGCAAGAGCCGCGCTCTCTTAACTGCCAGTAACCAGTGTGCCAACAACCATCGGTGATCAGTGATCAGTGACCCAGAGAAACCAACGTCGAACATCCAACACTGAACGTCCAACGCGTTCGATGATCGACGTACGGTGCCTCAGATCAGTGCCCGGGGGTGCGGGGCTTCCCCGCCTCTTCTCTCCCCGGGGGCATGGGGAACACCCTGTCGTGACTCTTCGTCTACTACAGGGCTCTTATCCATGTGATCGGTGAAATCCGTGGTAGAACTTCCCCTTTTCGCGCCTTCCGCGTGTTTCGTAGTTTAAACCAACACACGGCGGCACCATACCTGCCTATGCGAAGCCGCTCGGATCCGTCGGCGCGCTTCGCGCCCCCTCTTTATCCGTGTGATCGGTGTGATCCGTGGTGACTCTTTCCGAATCAACTCGGCGACCTCCCTCTTCCTCCGGGGCTGAGGGGGCTCTGCGTTGGATGTTGAGCCAGGACAGGCGCCAGCGCCGCGTGAGGGCACGCGGCCTACAACAGCCGCAAGGATACGCATAAGACAGGCGAAAGGCTTCGAGCACTCCAGACCCAGTCGCGGATCTCCGGCAATTATGCCGGCACCCCTTCCCGCTGCCGGATCAGAGCGGCGCCGTGCTCGGCGATCTGGCGCTCCTCCCGGGTCTTTATCACGCGCACGCGCACCAGGGAGCCCGCGCCAGACACAACGCCCGACGGCTCCGCATTGAGCACGGCGTCCAGCGCCACACCGAGGTGGAGGAGCCCCTCGCAGATCCGGGCCCGCACGGCAGGGCAGTTCTCCCCGATGCCGCCGGTGAAGACCAGCTCGTCGAGCCCGCCCAGCGCGGCCGCCAGCCCGCCCACGGCCTTGCGGCACTGGTAACAGAAGAGGCCCACCGCGTCCGCCGCCCGGGGCGAGGCGCGCTCGGCGGCAAGCAGGTCCCGCATATCCGCCCCCAGCCCCGACATGCCAGCCAGCCCTGAACGCCGGTTCACCAGCTCGTCGATGCCGTCCGGGGAAAGATGGCGCTGGCGGGCCAGGTACTGGTAAACGCCCGGATCGAGGTCGCCGGAACGCGTTCCCATCATGATGCCCCCGGCCGGACTGATGCCCATGGTGGTGTCGACGCTCCGGCCGTTCCGCACCGCGGTCAGGCTGCTGCTGCTGCCCAGGTGGGCGATGACAAGGCGGCCGGCCACGGTCTCGGGCCGAACCTGGCGGGCCAGCTCCTGCAGGACGGACTCGCAGGAGAGGCCGTGGAAGCCGTGGCGCACCACGCCCTCCGCCTCGAGCTCCGGCGGCAGCGGATAGAGCCGCGCCAGCCGCGGCATGGTCGCGTGAAACGCCGTGTCGAAACACACATACTGGGCCAGCCCGGGATGGCGCTCCCGCGCGGCCTCGATCACCGCCAGCGTGTTGGGCATATACTCGGGGTCCTGCCCGACAAACCCGCTAAGCGAGTCGAGAAGCTCCGCATCGAGCCAGGCGGGCTTCACGCGGCCGGGGCCGCCGAACACGCACCTGTGACCGATCGCGTCAAGGTGGCCGCCGTCACCCTGGGCGCCCAGCCAGTCGAGAATCCGTTCGGCGGCCGTGCCGGCGTCCGCGGCCGTCGCAATGCGCTCCGCCTTCCCGGTCAGCAGCCGCTTCCGGCTCGCGCCCATCTCGTAAAGGGCGAATTTCAAACTTGAAGAGCCGGCGTTAAGGGCCAGGATGCGGGTGGTGTCGGGCATGGCCGCTCCTTTCCAGGCTAGGGTTGGAACGGGGACAGGTTTTCCGGCCCGACGACCGGCAGGTTTTCCGGCAGCACCTCCAGTTCGTCTCCGGAAAGCGGGGTGATTTCGATTCCGCTCAGCAGCGCCTCATCCCCCCCGAGCCCGATCGCGGCCAGCTGGAGCCCGTTCCCGTCGGCCACGGGCGACGCAACCGTGATGCGTACCGCCCGGTTCCGGCCCGCGGCGCGATCCGCCACGTCCATCACGGGCACGGCGATCACGCCTTCCACCCGGATCTTGAAGAGCCGGTCGCCCCGGCGGAGGCCCTGGATTTCGGCGAAATGAAAACGGATTTTGTACAGGCCGTCGGGCAGGTCGGGAAACGAATAGGCCAACTTGCGGCCGACCCGGCAGGTCTGGTAGACGGCCGGCGGAACCTGGCGGCAGCAGGCGATGGCAGTGGGGCTCTTCACCTTGGCTCCGTTGGCATAATCGCGATCGCTCGTCCAGCCGTCCCCGGCGTTGCCCCCGCCGCAGTTGAGCCGGATCAGCGGATCGGCCCCGAGGGCGGCGCCCGCGACGCACGCCAAAGCCAGGGCCGCATATCGGATCAGTCGGATTCGTCCAGCCTGGACCGGTTTCATGTAAGGCCTCCTTCCAGTATTCCCGCGCGCTTTCAGGATGCCCCAGCGCGACTCCCGCGGCTATGGGGTCTAGTCTTACCCGGCCGGATCTGCTATTGTTGAGGGCTGTCAAAAACCGAAAGCGGGAGGGGTTATGGCGGATCTGACGCCCGGCGAGAAGCGGTGGACCATCGTCTTTGGCAACAATACGGGGCTGGAACACCAGGCGGTGCTCGAGCTGTACCGTGGAATGCAATACCCGGTGAACTACGTGATGCCCCTGCGGGCGGCGGCGGACGTCGAGCCCGCGGGCCTGGAGCATGTGCTGCTGGTTGGCACGGCCCGGTCAAATGCCCTGCTGGCCGCGCTGCTGAAGGACAAGGCGATTCCGGCGCCGCCGGGGCCCCAGGGCTACACGCTCTGGATCGGGAAGGCGCCGTGGAATCCGGAACACCGCCTGATCGCGCTGGCCGGGGCCGACGAGGCCGGGCTCTACCATGGCGCGCAGGAGCTGCTCGCCCGGCTCTCCACGCTCGACGCGCCGCTCGACAAGCCCCTGAAGCGCCGGGCCGCGCTGGCGGGGCTGCCCGACCTGTCGCTAAGCGAGGCGCCGGCGGTGCTGGACCGCGGCATCTGGACCTGGGGCTACGTCATGTACGACTACCGCCGGTTCCTGGACCAGATGGCGCGGCTGAAGATGAACATGCTCACCGTGTGGAACAGCGAGGCGCCGCTCAACCTCGACGAGGTGGCCGACTACGCGCACGCGCGCGGCATCCGCCTCATCGCCGGCTTCCACTGGGGCTGGGGCCACCAGCTCGAGCTGGCGAAGGCGGAGGACCGGGCCTTGATCCGGAAGCTGGCGCTTGACACCTACAAAAAAGAATACGCCGGCCGGAAAATCGACGGCATCTATTTCCAGACCCTGACCGAGCACACGACCCAGGAGGCAGGGGGCCGCTCCATCGCCTCGTGGTGCTGCGAGCTGGTCAACGACATCGCGGCCGAACTCTACGCCGCCGAGCCGGGCCTGTCGATCCAGTTCGGCCTGCACGCCACCTCGATCCGCAGCCACTACACCGACCTAGCGGCGCTCGATCCGCGGATCATCATCACGTGGGAGGACGCGGGCGCCCTGCCCTTCAGCTACTGGCCCGACCCGGCCGCGGGCGACGGCTACGAGGCCACGCTGGACTATGCGAAGCAGCTGGCGGCTTTCCGGCCCGGCACGCCGTTCGCCCTGGTGCCGAAGGGCTGGATGTGCCTGCGCTGGGACGACGAGTTCGCCAAGCACGGCCCCTTCCTGCTGGGCGAGCGCGCGCCCGCGTTCCTCCGCGAGCGGCTGGCGGCGCGGCAGCCCGAATGGGAAAGCCGCAACCTCCAGTGGTTCCGCCACTTCCCCCTGGCCGCCCGGTTCTACCGGGAGGTCGCCGCCGTCAACCCCCATGTCATCGCCACCGGCCTGGTGGAGGACGGCCTGCTCGACGCGCGCATCCAGCCCTCCGTGGCCCTCTTCGGGGAAACGATCTGGAACCCGCACCGGAGCGACGCGGACCTGCTGGCGGCGGCCATGAGGCCGTACCTGCTCAACACCACCGTCTGACCCTACATCACCTTCTCGACCGCGGCGCGGGAGGCGGCGTCTAGGGCGGAAAAGGGCCGGATGTCATACCGGCAG
>JBIIYJ010000374.1:0-4791 GCA_044346855.1 Kiritimatiellia bacterium | reverse complement strand
GAACCCCGAACCCCGATCCCACCCCCCCAAATGACCATTAAAACCGCCTTTTCACAATTTGTAACCTTGACTTTGACCGCTGTTTGGGGAAGCATGTAGGGACACAGGAACGCCGGTCAAGCCTGGGGAATAAACGGACTTATGGATCAGTTGTCTTTACCGGGATTCGAGCTGCTGGGGAAAATCGGCCAGGGGGGCATGGCGACCGTTTGGAAAGCCAAGCAACTCTCCCTCGACCGGCTTGTCGCCATCAAGGTCCTGTCCCCCCGCCTCGCCAGCGATCCGGCCGACGTGGAACGCTTCCACGCCGAGTGCCGCTCCGCCGCCATGCTCAAACACCCCGGGATCGTCCAGGTTTATGACGCCATGGTGCACAAGGGCCTCTACTGCCTCATCATGGAGTACGTGGCCGGCGAAAGCCTCGGCAACCGGATTCGCCGCAAGAAAAAGCTGACCGAGGACGAGGTCCTCTTCGTGCTCGAGCACGTGTCCCAGGCTCTGGGCCATGCCTGGAAAAGCGCCGGCCTGATCCATTGCGACATCAAGCCCGACAACATCCTCATCGACTCCGACGGCTCGGTCAAGGTCACCGACCTGGGCCTGGCCACCACCCTCGGCGGCATGACCGCGCTGGCCCAGACCGACGAGATCATGGGCACGCCCCAGTACATGTCGCCCGAGCAGATCGCGGGCAATCCGCCCCTCGACACCCGCACCGACATCTACTCGATGGGCGCCACCGTCTACCAGATGCTGACCGGCCGCATGCTCTTCGAGGGCTCCACGGACGAGGCGGTCCTCGACCTGCAGCTGAAGGGCCAGGTGGCGGACGTCATGGACCTGGCCCCGGCCGTCTCCTCCCGGATCGCCTGGATGACGGAGAAGATGCTGGCCCGCAAGCGCGAGGACCGCCACGGCGACTGGTCCGCCGTCACCGCCGACATCGAGCGGCTCATGCGCCGCGCCTACCCCGCCCCGCCGTTCCCGGCCGCGAACGCCAGCGTGATGAAGCGCAGCACCCGCCGCCAGAAGCCTCACAATCCCCCGCCCGCCTCGACCGCCTCCATGCTGGACAAGCCCCGGGAGTCCGCCAGCGACACCGTCCTCCGCACGCTCCTGCTCATCGCGATCCTGGGGGCCCTGGCCGCCACCGCCTACTTCGTCCTGAAACCCAAGACGCCCCCGCCCCGGCTCGCCCCCGCCCCGGCGGTCGTCCAGTCCCCCCGTCCGTCCCCGGCCCCACTTCCGCCGTCCGTCGCCCACATGTCGGAACAGGAACGGCGCCACGCCGAGATGCTCGACTTCGCCAAGACCTGGTGGCAGAAGAATCCGACGCGGTTCCAGGAAGCGTCGGAGCAGTTCGACCGGGTCGCCCGTGAGACCAAGGGCTCCAAGTACTCCCTGATGGCCATGGAGGCTGCCCGCTCCGTGCGCCAGGCCAAGGAGGCCGCCCTTGAAAAGGTCATGGACGAACTGAAGGCTAAATCCGACCCGCTGGCGGCCCGGAAGCAGTACGAGGAAGCCGCCCTTGTCTACGACCACTACACGGCCCTGCTCGCCGTGGAAACCCGCTCCCGCCGCACGGAAGCGGCCCGGGCGCTGCGCGACCGCGCGGCCAGCGAAAACGCCGCGCTCCAGGCGCGCGACCGCGATGCGCGCCTGGCGTTCGCCACCCTGCTCGACGAAGCCGCCGCCTCGGTCGTCCAGGGCAAGATCCCCGAAACCGCCGCCGCCCTGGCCGCCGCCGAATCGCGGGACGACATCAAGCCCCTCCTGAACGAACTGGCGCCGGTGCTGGACCTGACCCGCAAGGCCGCCGCCATGGACCAGAAGATCGCCGATTCCCTGGCGAAACAGGCAGGCCAGGAGGTGACGGTCCAGCTCCTGTCCGGCCCCAAGACGCTGATCGTCGAGGAGGTTCGCGGGGGGTTCGTGCACGGCGTGCAGAAGGTGGCCGTCGGCGAGGGCGTGGCCGCCGCCTCGATCAAGATCCGCTTCGGAATCGACGAGCTGAGCCCGCGCGAGCGGAACCAGCGCATGGGCGCCGACACGGACCCGGACGTGGCGCTGCTGAAAGGGAGCCAGGCGGCCAAGGGGCGGCATTTCGCCGAGGCGCGCACCTGCTTCGCGCTCGTTCCCGGCGAATTCAATGTACGACTGCTGGCCGCCCTGGAGAAGCGCGAGGCGGAGGGCCAGGCCGTTCCCGAAACGGCCGCCCCAAAACCCGAGCCTGCCCAGCCCGAGACAGCGCCCGCCCCCGAAGCCGGCGCAGAGGCGGTCACGGCCGATGCGTTCCGCGCCCTCCTGATCGAGGCCAACCCGGGAATCGAATCCTGGGAGATCGAATGCGAGCAGAACGACCGCCAGGTCCTGGTCAAGGTCGCCGTCCGCTCCCGCTACCTGCAGAACCTCGAGCCGTTCAAGAAGCTCGCGGCCGGCCTCGAGGAGGTCGCCATCCCCCTGAACCAGGCGGGCAACCTGGCCCCCCTTCAAGCCCTCCCCCGGCTCCGGAGGCTCGACCTGTGCGACAGCGCCATCGCCGACCTCGTCCCGCTCCGCGATATGAAGCTCGAGTACCTGAACGTGAACATGACCCGCGTGAAGGATCTGGCGCCGCTGCGGGGCATGCCGCTGCGCGAGCTGGAAGTGGCCAGCACGAAAATCTTCAACTTCGACGCGCTGCGCGGCCTGTCGCTCACCCGCCTCAACCTGGCCAATACGCAGTTCGGCGACCTCTCCGCCATCCGGGACATGCCCCTGCGCGACCTGAACATCTCGGGCACCAAGGTCTTCGACTTCCTCTCCATCCGCCGCTACCAGCTGAACGTCTTCTCCGCCTCCGACACGCCCTTCAAAGACCTCTCCCTGCTGGCCGACATGCCGCTGACGGAGCTGAACCTCGCCAACACCAAGGTCTCGGACCTGGCGTCCATCCGCCGCCTCCCCCTGAAAGCACTGAACCTCTCGGGCTCCCTGGTCAAGGACCTGGCGCCGCTGCGGGACATGAAGCTCAACGCGCTCCGGATCGACAACTGCAAGGTCAAGGACCTGGCCGTGCTGACCGGCATGCCGCTGACGTTCCTGGGGATCAACGGCACGCTGGTCGAGGATCTGTCCCCTCTGCGGGGCCTTAATCTCAACGACCTGGAAGCGAGCGACACGGCCGTCTCCGACCTTGCGCCCCTCGAAGGCATGCCCCTGGGCCGGCTCCTCATCTCCAACAGCCAAGTCACAAGCCTGCGCCCCCTGACCCGCAGCCCGCTGAAAGAGCTCCACTGCGAAGGGATCAAGGTCGAGAGCCTGCAAGCCCTCCGGAACGTGCCCCTGGAGGTGCTCTATTGCGACTTCCGGCAGGGGCAGATGGGTATGGGGCTGATGCAGCTCTTCCCCCGCCTGAGGGACTTCAACGGCAACACGATGATGCGGCGCAATCCGAATTAATATGCCGCCCCCCCTATCCCTATCAACCGGGCTGGCCGCCGCGGGGAGCGCGGCCGCAGCCGTGCTGCTCTGGCTCTACCCGTCGAGCGGCGTAACCGACGGCCTGATCGGCGCCGCCTTTCTTTTCGCCCTGTTCCGCTGGCGGGAGTGCCGCGGCGTCTGGCTCTCCCCGGCCGGCCTGGCCGCGCTCCTGATGGCGGCCTACCCGGTCGCGCAGCTGGCCTGGGCGGTCGATCCTTCCGAATCGGCGCGGGCCCTCGTTCGCGACTTCCGGATCCCGGCAGGGGCCTTCGCCCTCTCCGTCTTCGCCTCGGACGGCCGCCGGATCGATCGCGCGCTCCTGGTCTCGGCCCTGGTGCTGCTGCCCGTCTTCGCGGCGGACCTGGTGCGGCTGCATCAGGCGCTGGGTCCCGACTTCCCCGCCCTGGCGCGCTACCACAAGCCGCACCTGCTCAACCACCCGAACGTCTCCAGCATGCTCGCGGCCGCGGCCTGCCTGATCTGCCTGTACGGGGCCTGGACGCGGCGGGCCCGCCGCCCGGCCGCGGCGGGACTGGCGCTGGGCGCCCTGCTGGCCCTCGCCTACCTGGTCGTCATGGCCTCGCGCGGCCCGCAGGCCGCCTTCGCCGCGGCCGCCGGAGCCGCCTTCCTCCTCGTCCCCCGCACCTGGAAGGGGCGTGCCACGAGCCTGGCGCTGGCCGCGGCGGCGGCCGTCGCGATCGGCCTCAACCTCGAAACCATCAACGCGCGTTTTTCCGAAAAGGGGGACCCGCTCTCGGGCCGGCAGGCGGTCTGGCGCCACACGGTGAAACTGATCGGGGAGCGGCCCTGGTTCGGCTATGGATACGGCAAGGAAACCTTCCAGGAGGTCTACCGGACCTCCAACCCGCCGCGGTCCCCCCACGTCTTCCCCCACCCGCACCAGTACGGCTTGTTCGTCCTGTTCCAGGGGGGACGGGCCTGGCTGGTCCTGCACGCCGCCCTGTGGACGCTCCTGGCCGTCCGGCTGGGCCGGGCGCTGGCGGGGGAACGGGATGAGCGGCGCCGGCTGCGGCTGGTGCTGATCGGCCTGCTGCTGATCCAGTGGCAGGCCTACGGGCTGGCGGATTATCCGGACAACCGGCTGAAACTGGCCTTCGCGGCCCTGGTGCCGCTGGCGCTCGCCGCATCGGCCCCGCGGGAGGCTCAGGACGACAGCACCCTGACCCGCACGTCCGTGTAGGGATGGCGGGAGAGGCCGGCCTCGCACCGGGCGGAGCCCTCCGCCCCCTCGGCATACCGGCGGGCGTTGCTCCCGTTGTTCCATTTTTCGGAACGACGAGGCGGATGGGGCAGATGAGTCGCCAGGGC
>JBIIYJ010000110.1:0-15520 GCA_044346855.1 Kiritimatiellia bacterium | reverse complement strand
CAGGGCCCCGCCCATCTTCTCTTCTCTTAACCGTGTTCCACCGTGTCCGCCGGTCGCCGTGTTCCACCGTGTTAATCTTCTCTTCAGGGGGTGCGGGGCTTGCCCAATAGTGACGCCGCGTCTTCTACAGGGCCGCCCCGGATCTGGCGGCGCTTCGCGCCCCCCTCTTTATCCGTGTAATCGCTGTGACATAATTCGCTGTTTTCCCATTGCATTTCGTGTATATTTCATTTGAATTATTAACTTGAGGATATTCATGCTGAACATCGGTTGGGCCTCGCTCGTCATCACGCCGCCGAAGCCGGCCCTGATCCAGGGACAAATGCACATCCGCGTCGGTCGGGAGGCTCAGGACCCCCTGACCGTGACCGCCCTCGTGCTGGACGACGGCCAGCCCGCCGGCCGGGTCGCGCTCGTTTCCGCCGACCTGGCCATGATTTCCGAAAGCCTCCAGGCGGCCGTGCGCGACCGCCTCCGGACGCGGGTTCCCGACCTTCCCTCCGAGGCGATCATCCTGAACGCCACCCACACCCATGACGGGCCCGTGCTCGACGACAGCTTCTACCCCCACCCCGGGGGCGACGTGATGCCGACGGCCGAGGTCCTGGAATGGCTGACCGAAAAAGCCGCTGCCGCCGTCGAGGAAGCCTGGACCAACCGCACCCCCCGCCGCCTCGGGCGCGCCTTCGGCCACGCCGTCGTGGGCCACAACCGGCGGGCGGTCTACGACTCCGGCCTCGCGGTCATGTACGGCAAGACGAACAACCCCGCCTTCCGCCACATCGAAGGCTACGAGGACCACAGCCTCGACATGCTCTTCGTCTGGGAGCCCGACGGCGCCCTGGCCGGCGTGGCGCTGGGCATCCCCTGCCCCTCCCAGGTGGAGGAGAACCTGTGCGTCTTTTCCGCGGATTACTGGCACGAGATCCGCGTGGAGTTGCGCCAGCGCTTCGGAAAGAAGCTCCAGGTGCTTCCCCTCTGCGGGGCGGCGGGAGACCAGTCCCCGCACTTCCTCCTCTACGGCAAGCAGGAAGAGGAGATGAGGCGGCGGAACGGACTCACCGAACGCCAGGAGATCGCCCGCCGCGTGGGCGACGCCGTGGCCCGGGCCCTGATGAGCACCCCGCCCTTTGACGGGGAACCGGTCGTGGCGCACCGGACCCGGCGCCTCGCCTTCAGCCCCCGCCGGATCACGCAGGAGGAGCGGGACTGGGCGGTCAAGGCCCGGGCCGATGCGGCCGCGCGCGGGGACCGGCCCGACCTCTGGTGGCCCCGGCTCCTGGATCTGGTCGCGGCCTGTTTCGACAAGGGCGAACCGATGCCGGTCTTTGAAGGCGAACTGCATGTCCTCCGCATCGGGGACATGGCGGTGGCAACGAATCCGTTCGAGCTCTACCAGGACTTCGGCCTGCAGATCAAGGCCCGCAGCCGGGCGGCGCAGACCCTCCTGGTGCAGCTGGCGTGCGGAACGGGCCTCTACCTGCCGTCGCGGCGGGCCGTAAGCGGCGGCCACTACGGCGCGCATCCCGTCGTGGCGCCGGTGGGCCCGGAAGGCGGCCAGGAACTGGTGGAAGCCACGCTTGCCGCCATCGACGAACTCTTCCCCCCGTCCTGAGCGGAATAAAACGCAAACCGCCTGTTCGCCCCGCTTTTCTGTTCGTGCCATCCCCAGAAGGAGACCGCCATGCCATCCGCAACGCCCGCCCGTCCGCTCCGCTACCACCTCCGCTTCCAGATTCTTCCCGGCCCCGGCGCCGCGCGCGACGCCCGGGAACTGGCGGCTTTCTGCCGGGCGCACCGGGTCGAGGAAGTCGCCCTGTTCTTCGCCGCCGAGGAATGGAACAACGGACTGCTGTCGAAGACCGAAGAAAACGCCTGGTTCCGAACCGTGAGCGCGGCGAAGGCGATCCTGGAGAAAAGCGGCCTCGACGTCAGCCTCAACCCCTGGATGACCAGCCTGCACGGGACGCGGGGCCGCTCCTTCCCCAGGGACCGCGCCTTCATCCCCATGGTGTCGCCGGCGGGCGAAACCTCCAAAGCCTGCGCCTCGTTCGCCGACCCCGCCTTCCAGGATTACCTGTGCCGGCTCTACGCCCGCTTCGCCCGGCTCGGCTTCCGCGTCATCTGGATCGAGGACGATTTCCGCTTCCACAACCACAACCCCCTGACGTGGGGCGGCGGCTTCGAGCAGCCTGTGCTCGACCTCTTCAGCCGGGCGATCGGGAAAAAGGCGACCCGCGAACAGGTCGTGGCCGCGCTCCTGAAGCCGGGCCGCCCCCACCCCTGGCGCGCGGCCTGGCAGGGCGTCTGGCGCGGCCTGCTGGAGCAGGTGGCCGGCAAGCTGGCCGCCGCCGTCTCCGCCGCCTCCGGCGGGAAGACCCGGCTCGGGCTGATGTCCTCCGGCCCGGCCGTGCACAGCCTGGAAGGGCGCGACTGGCCCGCCCTCTTCGACGCCCTGTCCATCGGCGGGAACGTGGCGCACCGCCCGCACTTCGCCCCCTATTCCGAATCGCCCGGCTGGAACAAGTCCTTTTCCAGCCAGATGCTCGACCTGCAGAAGACCTTCCGCCCGGCGGGCTGCGAGGTGGCCCCGGAGATCGAAAACTTCCCCTTCACGCGCTGGAGCAAGTCCGACACCCAGACCTGGGCCGAGATGGCGCTCTGCCAGCTCCACGGCTCCGACGCGCTCCTGCTCGACTTGTTCCCATTTTCGGGAAACAGGGCGAACGCCGAGCCGCCCATCGGCGAGCTGCTGGACCGGTCCCGGCCGGGCCTGGCCTGGCTGGCCGCGCACTTCCCGGCCGGCCTGGAGACGCGGGGCGTCGGCGTGCCGTACAAGACGGACGCCGGCCGCCTGACCCGCTTGCCGAAAGGCGCCTCGTCGCTGTGGCAATATGGCGCCACCTCGCCCTTCGAAGCTGGCCAGTTCCTCATGCAGTACGGCATTCCCGTTGCCTCGCGGCCGCAGCCGGTCAACGCCGTTTTCGGCCCCCTGGCCTGGGCGTTCACGGACGCCGAGCTCGAAGGCCTGTTGAAAGGCGGGCTCCTGCTGGACGCCGGCTCGGCCGCCGTCCTGGTGGAGCGCGGATTCGGCTCGCTCATCGGCCTGAAGGGGCTTGAGCTGGTCGGCCGGGAGGAGGACTCCTACGCCCTGGAGGAGACGCTGCATCCCGCTTCCGGCGTGCCGGCCGGCTTCTTCATGAACGCGAACCTGGGGGCCTCCATGGCCCTCCTGGAGCCGGCCCACGGCGCGGCGGCCTGGACCCGGATCATCCGGCCCGACCGCCGCCCGTTCGGGCCAGGCTGGCTCGTTTTCAGGAACAAACTGGGCGGCCGGGTGGCCGTCAGCGCCTCGCCCAACCCGGCCCAGCTTCCGGCCTGCTTCCAGCGCCAGACGATCGCCCAGAGCCTGGTGCGCTTCCTGGCCAAGGGGAAATTTGGCTCTCCCATGGTGACGGGCGGGGCCCATCAACTTCTGATCCATTTCGGCGAGGGCCGCAACCAGCGGGTGGCGGTGCTGAACGGCACGCCGGACCCCTCGACCCCCGTCCTCGCCTGGCCGGGCCGCAAGCCGGAGCTGGCCTGGTGGAAACTGGCGCCCCTTGAAAAACCTGTCCGCCTACTGGACCAGCCCACGCTTCCTTATCTGGGCCTGTTGGTGGGAACCCATCCGGACGATTGATCCAGCTACAAAATCCGCACCGTTGCGCTGAGGAAATAGTGGTCGCTGGGGAAGCGGCCGTTTTCGGAATCCCGGATGACGGCGGATTCGGTAGCGGCCATGCAGCCTCGCATGAAGATCCAGTCGATTTTCCCGATCGGGGAGGCGGACTCGGGGCCCTTGAACGCATGGAACGTGGAGCCCGGCGCCCGGTCGCCGTTGGCGGCGGCGAAGGTGTCGGCCCACCCGCCCTCCCTCAGCACGTTGATGGCCCGGTTGGGGGATTCGGCGTTGAGATCGCCGGCCAGAAGCTGGGGATACTCCGCGGGATACGCCAGCGCCTCCTCGACCAGCAGGGCGGCCTGCCCTTCCCGGGCGGGCTGGCTGACGTGGTCGAGATGGGTGTTGACGAAGCGGAACTCCTTCCCGGTTGCGAGGTCCTGCAGGCGGACCCAGTTGGCCAGCCGGACGCAGGCGCTGTCCCAGGAGCGGGAGCCCGGCACGTGCGGGGTTTTCGAGAGCCAGTAGCCCCCGGCCGTAACCCGCCTGAACCGGCCCTTCAGGAAGAAAATGGCGTTCTGGGGGCGGTGGCCGCAGGGTTCGTCGGCCAAGCCGTAATGATCGTATTCGGGAAGGGCGGCGGCCAGGTCGGCATGCTGGATATCCGACATTTCCTGGAATCCGATCAGGTCGGCTTCCTGCGCCCTAACCAGGCGGGCGCAGAGCGCTTTACGGTGGGCCCAGGCGTTCTCGCCGTCCCTGGCCAGCGAGGTGCGGATGTTGCAGCTCAGAATTTTCATGCTCTGTAGTTAACCCGAAATAAGCAGCCGATCAATCCTTTTTCTTCGCTTGTATTTCCCGACCCAACTCGGGCGCATAACTGCGATTGCAAGGACACAGTGTATTGCTTTAACGCGCTGCCGCCCCATTTGACGCCTCTCATGAACAAGGTGGAGGGTCCGGTGCCACCCGGACCGACTGCGCGCGCCGGGCGCAACTATGGCGCGTGCGGTCCGGGTGGCACCGGACCCTCCACCATTTTACAGGTTTCCACAAGATGCGTGGCGGCCATCGTCACTCCCCCCCGCCCCAGGGCCTTACAAATCGCTGGTTGCGCCCGAACGCCCTTGACTCTATACCGACCAGTTGGTACAGTACGGGTGATTATCGGAAAGGGTGGAATGCGATGAAGGCCCAGTGTGAAACTCGGGACAGGATCCTGGCCGCGGCCGAGAAGGTGGTGGCGGAGCAGGGCGCCGGGCACATGACCATGGATGCCGTGGTGGCCCGGGCGGGCGTGAGCAAGGGCGGCCTGATCTACCATTTCCCCACCATCCGGCACCTCATGAAGGCCATGCTGCAGCGCTTCATCGAGCACCTCGACCGGCAGATGGATATCGAACGGGCCCGCCTGCCCAAGTCGCCGGGGCACGAGCTCCGGGCCCACATCGAAACGTGGTTTTCGCTGCGATCCGATGTCCGGAACGTCCAGGCCGCCCTGCTGGCCGCCATCTCGCGCGATCCCGAACTGCTGGCCATCGTCCGCGAACGGCGGCTGGCCCGGACCAAGGCCATTCTCGCGGACGCCCCCGATCCCGACCGGGGCCGGCTTTTACTCCTGGCCATCGAAGGGCTTTGGATGACAGAGCTGCTTCAGCTCTCCTCCTACTCCGACGCCGAGCGGGCGCGCATCAAGAAATCGATCCTCGGCCTTGTCAACGACTGGTACCCGCTCGAGGCGCCAGGCAAAGCCGCCCGGAAAAAACCGGAAAAAAACGCATGAAAACCGTCTTCTCCCCCGCCCTGCCGGGCCTCCTTCTCCTGTCGCTGGCGGCCGGCTGCGCCAGCTTCGAGCCGGTCAAAGCCCGACACGACCAGACCGCGTCCTTCACCAACTCCCTGGCCGTGCTCGCCGGCGTCGAGCTGACCCGCCCCCTCTCGCTGGACGACTGCATCCGCCTGGCCATGACCAACAGCTATGACGTCCGCCAGGCCGACCTGCGCCGGGAGCTCAGCCGCATCGGCAAGAACGTCGCCTTTACCGCCTTCCTCCCCAACGTCGCCGCCACCACCGGCTACAAATCCTATTCCAAGTCCCCTGAAAACTCGGAACGCCAGGTCAGCTCGGGCAGCCTCGACGCCTCCATGCCGATCTTCATGCCCTCCACCTGGTTCCTCTATGCCGCCACCCGCCACGGCTATGCCTCGGCCGAAATCGCCTCGTTCTACGTCCGCCAGAGCATCGTCCTTCAAACCTCCACGGCCTATTACGACGTGCTCGTGCAGCAGGATACCGTCGCCGCCCTCGAGAACCAGCTCGCCGCCGCCCGCGAGAACGCGGTGCGCGTCAGCGGCCTCGCCCGCGAAGGGCTCGTGGCCGACTGGGAAGGCGGGCAAGCCCGCTTTATGGCGGAAAACCGGGAAGCCGAACTGAACCGCGCCCGCCGCCGACTCACCGTGGCCCGCGGCGAATTACTGACGGGGCTGGGGCTCTCGCCGGCCGCCCCCATCCGGCTTTCCGGCCAGACCGGCGAATCCCGCACGCCCCCGGGGTCCACCGAGGAACTCGTGCTGCGCGCCCTGGAGGTCCACCCCGCCCTGTCCATGGCGGACCGCCAGGTCGTCATCCGCGAGCATCAGGTCCGGCAGGCCTTCTGCAATTTCCTGCCCACCCTTTCGCTGTTCTCATCCCGCACCTGGACCGGCAACGACCTGGCCAAGAACTCCGCCAACTGGGTCACCGGGCTGGCCGGAACCTGGACCCTGTTCGACGGGCTCGCCAATGTCGCGCGCTACAACGCGGCCAAGGTGGAGCGCCGGCAGAGCGAACTGGAGCGCGAATCCACCTTCCTTTCCATCATGATTCAGGTCATCGCCTCCGAGGCCGCCGCCAGGGACGCCGCCGACATCGCCCGCATCCGGAAGAGCGCCTTCGAGGTCGCCTCCGCCAAATACGCCGATTACGACGCCAAGAGCCGCGAGGGGCTGATTCCGCTCAGCGATGCCCTCGACGCCCGCGCGGTGATGGACCTGGCGCAGGTCGCCGTCGTCCAAAGCCAATACCAGGAAAAAATCGCCGTGGCAGGCCTTGAGCTGGCCATGGGCATCACCCTTGTTCCGGCCGCGCAGGCCGACTCGAAACCCGGGAACCCGTTATGATCAAGAACCGCGCCGCCCTCTCTCTCCTCCTGCTGCCCGCCCTGCTCGCCGGGTGCGGCAAGGCCAAACCCACAACCGCCGCGGAGGCCTCCCAACGCCCCCTCGCCGTGCGGATGGCGCCCGCCGCCGAACGCGACTTCGAGCGGCGCCTCACCGTCCAGGGAACGCTAGAGGCGAAACACTGCGCCAATGTCGCCGCACGCATGGAAGGCAATCTCGATCAGATCTGGGTGGATGAGGGCGACGTCGTCAAGGCCGGCGAAACGCGCCTTTTCCAGATCGATCCCGTGGGCCGCCGCAACACACTGACCATCGGTGAGCAGGTGGTCGCCGTGGCCAAGGCCTCCCTCGCGGTGGCCAAAGCCAACGTCGACCGGACTGCCGCCGAGGCCCGCAAGGCGGCCCTCGATTTCGAGCGCTACGGCCGGCTGCACGCGCAGAAAACCATCACCGAAAACGAATACGAGAAATTCGAGACCCTGAACCTCCAGGCCCAGGCTGGCCTCGCCGTCGCGCGGGCCCAGGTGGATCTGGCGGAACGCCAGGTCACGCAGGGCGAGGCCGCCATGGCCATCGCCCGGAAAAACCTCGAGGATTCGCTCGTCACGGCGCCGATCTCGGGCGTGGTCAGCCTGCGCAACGCCGAGCCCGGCGAACACATGGCCCTCGGCCGCGTCGTGCTCCGCATCGTCGACCTGGAAACCGTCGAGGCGGCGGCCTTCCTGCCGGCCCTCTACCATCCCGAGGTCGTGCCCGGCAAGACACTCTTCCGCCTCGGCGTCAACGGCCGGAACGCCGGCACCAACACGGTCGCCTACCGCAGCCCCACCATCAACCCCTCGCTTCGCACGTTCGAGATCAAGGGGCTGGTCGACACCGCCTCCGGACTTGCCGCGCCCGGGGCCATGGCCGACCTGACGCTGATTTTCGAGACCCGCTGCCACCCCGGCGTGCCGACCTCCGCCATCCTCGTGCGCGCCGGCAAAACCATCGTCTTCGTGGCGAAAGACGGCAAGGCCCGCCAGGTCGAGGTGACCACGGGCTGGCAGAACGACGAGTGGACGGAAATCCTCGCCGGCCTCGAACCCGGTCAGCCGGTCGTCACCGAAGGCCAGACCCAGCTGCGCGACGGCTCCCCCGTCGAAGTCCTCTAACGCCCTCCGGAGCCCTCCCCCATGTTCCTCGCCAACGCATCGACCCGGCGCCCCATCGCGATGAGCTGCCTGCTCATCGCCCTGATCGTTCTCGGCCTGAACGCCTACCGCAAGATTTCCATCGAGAACATGCCCGCGGTGGACATCCCCAACGTCGCCATCCTCACGACCTGGGTCGGGGCTTCGCCCGAGGACGTGGAAAAGGACATCAGCAAGTATATCGAGGACGCCGTCTCGGGCATCGACGGCCTCCGGCATATCCAGTCCTCCAGCCTGGAAAACGTCAGCCAGGTGGTCCTGGAATTCAACATGGCCGTCGACGTGGATATCGCCGCCCAGGACGTGCGCGAAAAGCTCGACACCATCCTGGCCAAGCTGCCCGCGGACGCCGAGCGGCCCGTCATCAAGAAGATCAACTTCAACGCCGCCCCCATCGCCAACCTGTTCCTGTCCGGGGACGCCCCCATCGACTCCCTCTACGACTACGCCGACAACACGCTGGCGGACCGCTTCGCCACGGTGCCCGGCGTGGCCGAGGTGCAGGTTATCGGCGGCAACGAGCGGGAGGTCTGGGTGGAGCTGGACCGCGAGGCGCTGGCCGCGGCCGGGCTCACCACGCACGATGTGGTGGCGGCCCTCCAGGGCGGCGTCTTCAGCCTGCCCGGCGGCCGCATCCGGCAGAAGGGGGACGAAGTCACCATCCGCTTCGACGCCGAATACCACCGCATTCCCGATATCGCGGGGCTCGAGATCGCCAACCGCGGCGGCGCCCGCCGCCTGCTCCGCGACCTGGGAACCGTGCGCCAGGCCACCGCGGAAGTCCGGCAGCGCGCCATCCTGGACGGCAAGCAGGGAATCCTGCTCAAGGTCGTCAAGAAAGCCGAGGGCAACATCGTCTCCGTCGTGAAGGAATCCCGGAAGCGGTTCGAGGATCTCAAGAAGACCCTTCCGGGCGGCATGACCGTCGAATGGGTCTCCGACGAGGCCGCCAACATCCAGGCGTCGGTCGATTCCGCCATCTCGAGCGTCTTCCAGGCCATCCTGCTCTGCGCGCTCATCCTCTTCGTCTTCCTCGTCAACTTCCGGACCACGCTCATCGTCGCCATCACCATGCCCGTCACCATCTGCATCAGCCTCTTCTTCATGCAGATCGCGGGCGAGAGCCTGAACACGGTGACCCTCCTGGCCATCGGCCTGTCCACGGGCGTGCTGGTGTCCAACTCCATCGTGGTGCTCGAGAACATCGTCGCCAAGTTCAAGGAGATGGACGACCACTGGGAAGCGGCCCGGATCGGAACGTCCGAAATGACCGTGGCGGTCCTGGCGTCGGCCGGGACGAACGTCATCGTGATGTTCCCCATCGCCATGATGACAAGCCTCGTCGGCCGGGTCCTCGCGCCGTTCGCCGTCACGACCCTCATCATCAACGCCGCGTCCATCCTCGTCAGCTTCACCCTCACGCCCATCCTCTGCGCCCTTCTTCTTAAGACGGCGTCGAAGCAGAAAAACACAGCATTTTTCCGCTTCGGCCAGCGCTGGGACGAAATATTCAACCGCTCGTCCGTGCGCTACGTCAACGGGCTGCGGTTCATCGCCGGACACCGCTGGCTCAATATCGCCCTCATCCTGGGAACGGTCCTGCTGTTCTTCCTGACCATGAAACTGGGGGGCGGCCGCCTGGGCTTCAGCTTCTTCGAGATCGCCGACCGCGGCCGCGTCTTCATCCGCGTGGAGACGCCGGCCTACTACGACCTCGAGAAGACCGTGGCCCGCCTTACCGGCATCCAGTCCCGCCTCATGCCCTTCTCCGACCTCCAGCATGTCCTGACCTCGGCCGGCAAGGCGGAATCCCAGAGCGGGCAGGCCAACGAAGGCGTCTACATGGGGCAGATCGAGCTCTTCTTCGCCCCCAAGACCGAACGCGCCTGGAACATGCAGGACCGGCTTTCGGAGATCCGGGCGCTCCTGGCGAATGAGACCGACTGCATCGTCTCTGCGTCGGTGCCCGGCAACATGGGCGGGCAAAGCTTCCAGATCGACATGAACATCTCGGGCGACGACCTGGACACGCTGGACCGCACCGCCCTGGCCATCCAGGCGGCCGGCTTCCAGGTGCCGGGCGTGGACCTTCTTGAAACGACCGTGCGGGACTCCAAGCCCGAGATCCGCGTCGTTCCCAAGCGCGCCGTTCTCTCGGATCTCGGCATGCCGCCCGCCCGGCTGGGGGCCATCATCCGGGGCAATGTCGAGGGCATCGAGGCCGCCAGCTACAAGCACGGCGACCGCACCTACGACATCCGCGTCAAGCTGGCCGAGATCGAAGGCCGCGACCAGATCCGCCAGTTCCTGCTGCCCGGCGCCGACGGCCGGCCGATTCCGCTTGAAACCGTCGCCGACGTGATCGACGCGCGGACCAAGGTCCAAATCTTCCGCATCGACAAGCAGCGCACCGTCAAGCTGCTGGGCGACATCCGGAAAGGCGCCGCCATGAGCACCGTGGGCAAGGGCATCTTCGAAACCGTCGCCAAAAAACAGCTGCTCCCCGTGGGATACACCATCGGCCATTCGGGGATGAGCGAAAAGATGAACGACGCCCTCGCCGATTTCGGAGAAGCCATCCTGCTCGCGGCTTTCCTGACCCTGCTGACCCTGGCCGCCATCCTGGAATCGTGGAGCCGGCCTGCCCTGGTTCTCCTCACCCTGCCCATGGGCCTCATCGGCGTCATCGCCTCGCTGGCGCTAAGCGGCCGCGCGATCACCATCCTGGTGCTGCTGGGAGTCCTGATGCTGATCGGCGTGGTGGTCAACGCCGCCATTCTCATCGTCGACCGCATGGCGCATCACCTGGCGGGCGGCATGAACCGGAGAGACGCCATCTTCACGGCCATGGTGGATGAATTCCGGCCGGTGCTGATGGTCGTGCTGGCCTCGGGCCTGGGCATGCTTCCCATCGCCATCAGCGCCGGCATCGGCTCCGAAAACCGGGCCGGCATCGGGATCGCCTCGGTCGGCGGCATCCTCGTGGCCGGCGTGCTGACGCTCACGATCCTGCCCCTCGTTTACGCCCTCTTCACCCGCCGGCCAGATGCCGGCCCAGCCGGATCCAAGCCGGAAGCTTGACGAGCTTCAGTCCGCTCAGCGGAATTCGACGGGCGTGACATCCTCGGCCTTCCCCCCGTCAGCCGTGGGCGCTCCAACGGGCGCATATAGGAAAACAGGCGCGGTGATGCCGCCGGTGCCGACTTCGTTCAGCGTCTTGTTGCTGACCCAGACGGTCACCTGGTTCGTCTTGCCGGGCTGGATCGCCGCGCTGGCGTCCATCTCGAAGGGGATGAAGGCGCGGCCCGGACTCTCGCCCAGCAGCTTCCCGTTCACCCAGACCCGCGCCTTCTCGTCGACGCCGCCGAACCAGATCATCACCTTCTTACCCTTCCACTTGGGGTCAATCGGCAGGCTCTGGCGATACCAGGCATCGTTCTTATAATAACGCAATCCCTGGTCGCTCCAGGACAGGCTGGACGTCCTGATGGAACGCCAGTTCCCCCCGCTCAATTCCGGCATGAACCAGCCCAGCGAATCGCCCAGCCCGTCGGGATCCTGCTGGAAGAGCCACTGGTCGTCCAGCCCGGCCACGAAAACGCCGTTCGTGCCGGCCGCCCGCTCATAGCCCTGTTCCGTGCAGGGGCGGAAAAAACGCTTCATGTAGGAGTCGGCGTACTCCTTGTTGATCATGGCCGGCTTGTAAGCCGTCAGGATCCCCTTGAGCTCATCCATCCGGTCCAGGGCGGCCTTGGCGCCCTTCCAGTCGTTCGCCCCCCGCTTTTCCATCATGTCGATGAACGCTTCCGTGTAGGCGAACCCCTCGGTGAACAGCTTTACCCGCCGCCCGTACAGGCCCTCCCCCGCCAGCCTGGCCGCCTCCGCAAGGTCGGCCTTCGCCTGCTTCCGCAGCGCGGGCGGATACAGGTTGGGAATCGGATAGGAGCTGCCGGTATGAAAATCGCCCTTGCCCACCGCCTCGTCCAGGCGGGCCAGGTGCCGGGCCATGGGCGCCGCGGCGGGGCCGAAGAACGACGCGTAGAAATCGCGCAGCAGGGCGTCCGCGTCGGCCTTGTGATTCCACATCAGCTTGGAGGCGAGATACAGGGACGGCGTCTCGCTGGCCCAATGCCCGATCGTCTCCACGCGCCAGCCCGTGATGCCCAGCTCCTTTGAAACGGGAATCTGGACCCTCACGCGGTGCACCATGGGAAAGGTCAGCCCCGGATCGGCCAGGTTGAACCAGTAGCCGCGGTCATAGACCTCCGGGATGATCTTCGACCACTCCCCGATGAGCCAGCGCTGGTAGATGTTCTTCTCGGCGCAGATCGGGTTGCCGATGTCGTGAACCCGGCAAAGCGTGATGGGCGCGAACGCGGGCACGATCCGGGGGTTCGGCTTCACGTTCACCGGCGGCCGGTTGTACGAGGCATAGGCGTAAAAGGCGATCTTCTTGTCGGGAAATTCCGAGGCGATGCCCTCCAGGATCTGGTTGAAGAACCAGAGATACCGGTCGGTCATCGACACCACGGCCGCGAAGGGATCCCAGTCGCCCGCGTCCAACGCCTTGCAGGAACCGCATTCGCAGAAGCCGCGGCCGTCATGCGGCCCCATGCCGATCCAGGGGGCGTCGGGATTTTTGCGGAAGAAGTCCAGGGTGGACTGGACCGCGCCCTTGACGACCTCCGGGTTGGACACGCAAAGCTGCCGGTTCTTCCGTTCGCCCCCGATGAGCGCGAAATACTCCGGATGCTTCTCGAAGGTGTAGTCCTTGGGCATGTGGACGCCGTGGGCCGGCGGGAAGAACGCCCCGCCCTGGCGCATGCGGAGCGTCCATTCCCGTGCCTTGGGGGCCCCGCCGCTGAGACGCCGGTTGTTGAAGGAGGGAACCTGGACCGTGCTCTGCTCGGCCACCTCCAGGTCCCTGGCGCTGGGGATCACGGTGCCGAGCTCGCCGGGCATGAACCAGCGGACGCCGAGCTGCTCCAGTAATTCATAGGCCCCGTAAAGCGTGCCCTCGTCCGAAAGTCCCCGGATGGCGATCGAATCCCCCTTCGCCACAAGGGCGAAGGAATCCGCGAAAGTCCCCTGTTTCCGGATCAGCCCTTCCAGCTCAGCACCCGCCGCGCCGCCCAGGTACAGGGCCGTTGTTCCCTTGGGCACCGGGGCGCCGCCGGGGATCACGGAAAGGGCGGCGCCGCTGATCTGCCGGATGTGATTCGTGATTTCAGCGGCCGCATTGGTCAGCGTGCCGGAGGCGTCCGCGGCCAGCACGATGACGGCCCGCGCCTCGCCGTTCCTGACAAGGGGGACGCCGGCCTCCGCGCCGGAAACCAGCAGCCCGACCGCCGCAAAGGCGGCCAATCCCGTCTTCTTCATGTCCATGGTTCATCTCCCGTTTGTTTACTTCTCAGACGTAGGGCAGCCGCAGTTCCTTCAGCAGGTCCTGGGGGATTTCCGTCACAAACCGCGACGGCCGGCAAAACGTGATGGAACCGTCCCGGCCGCGGCGCATCTCGGGCTGGCACAGGTACAGCTCGTCCTTCGCCCGCGTGATGGCCACGTAAAACAGCCGGCGCTCCTCGGCCTCGCCTTCCGCGTTCTCCGCGAGCGCGCGCACCTGCGGGAACATGCCGTCGGTCGCCCACAGGATGAACACCACCTTCCACTCCAGCCCCTTCGCCTGGTGGACCGTGCTCAGCCGCAGCGCGGTGCGGTCTTCCGCCTGCTCCGCCTCCGCGTCCAGGTTCGTCATCAGCGCCACCTCGCTCAGGAACGCCTCGAGCGACGCGTACTTGGCGGTGAACCGCGCCATTTCCTGGATGTCCTCCAGGCGGTTCTCGGCGTTCTCGAACGCCCGCGCCAGGTGCGCCTGGTAATAATGGTCCAGGAACTCGCTGATGAGGTCCGCCGGCGTCATGCCGTTGCCCTCGCACCCGCGCTCGTACACCTTCGCGATGCTCGCCCAGCCATCCCTCGCGCCCGCCGGCATCAGCCCCCCCACCCGGCCCAGTTGGGCCGCGTCCTGCGGCTGGAACGCCTGCCCCAGCTTGTCCCAGATCCGCTGCACGGTCCGCGGCCCCACGCCGGGCAGCAGCTCGAGCAGGCGGGAGAAGGAGAGGTAGTCCCGCGGGTTCTGGAGCAGGCGCAGCAGCGCGCACACGTCCTTGATGTGGGCCTGCTCGAAAAACCGGATGCCGGAGGTGATCACGAACGGCAGCCGTTCCTTAGTCAGGTACAGCTGCAATTCCATGGCATGGTAATGGGCCCGGTAGAGCACGGCCATCTCGTCGGGGCGGTAGCCGGCCCGCTGGAGGCGCCGGACCTGCTCGGCGATATAGCGGGCCTGCGACTCGCCGTCGCGCAACCGCACGGAGACGGGCAGCAGGTGCGCCTCGCGGGTGCTGCGCAGGTGCTTCTGGAACTGCTCGGGATTGCCCGCGATGCAGGCGTTGGCCACGTTCAGGATTTCCGGCGTGCTGCGGTAGTTCGTCTCGAGCTTGAAGATCCGGGCGTCCGGGTACCGGTCCTGGAAGCTCATGATGTTGCGGTAGTCCGCCCCGCGCCAGGAATAGATGCTCTGGAAATCGTCGCCCACCACCAGCAGGTTCCGGTGCAGCCCCGCAATGGCGTGCACCCATTCGCTCTGGATCGCGTTCGTGTCCTGGAACTCGTCCACCAGCACGTGCCGGAAGCGCTCCTGGTAGTGGCGCAGCACCTGGGGCTGCTCCCGGAACAGCCGCAGCCCGTTCACCAGCAGATCGTCGAAATCCATGGCTCCCATCTTGAGCTTGGCCTCGGCGTAGCGCGCCCCGAACGCGCACACGGCGTCCAGGTTGATGTCGAGCATGTCCTGGAAGCGGGCCTGCGCCACCTCGCGCACGGACTTGGCCGTGTTCGCCGCATTGCTGTAGGCGGCCATCAGCACCTCGGGCTTGGGGAAAAGCTCGCTGTCGGCCTTCTGCTCCTTGAGCACCCGCTTGAGAAGGGAAATGGAATCGTCGCTGTCGAGGATGGTGTAATCGGAGGGATAGCCCAGCAGCTTCGCATGGCGCCTCAGGATGCGGTTGGCCATGTGATGGAACGTGCCGCCCCACAGCGAACCCACGCCCGAGCCCACCAGATGATCCGCCCGCTCCAGCATCTCCCGGGCCGCCTTGTTGGTGAAGGTGAGCAGCAGGATGGCCTCGGGCGGAATGCCGCTGAACACCAGGTGCGCCACGCGGTAGACCAGCGTGCGGGTCTTGCCCGTGCCCGCCGCCGCCAGCACCAGGATGGGGCCGTCGGGCGCCATCACGGCCGCCAGTTGCTCCCCGTTGAGCGCCTTCTCGAATTGGATGCGGTGATCGGTCATGACTGGCGCCGAGGATGTGACATGCTCATCGTTTGCCTTTAACCGTTGGCGCGCATGCGGTGCAGGAGCCAGCAGCAGAGAGTCTTGGAGTCGCGGATCCGGCCGTCGGCGATCATGGTCTGGATCTCGTCCGCCGTGAACGGCAGGACCTTC